>JAYENB010000117.1:0-17418 GCA_034721855.1 Bacteroidota bacterium | reverse complement strand
GGTATTGATTAGGTCAATTAGGTCAATTAGGTCAATTAGGTCAATTAGGTCAATTAGGTCAATTAGAAATTATAAAAATGTATAAACTAAGAAATTGATGTTAAATAAATATACTGTGAATGGTTACCTAAAAAGATTCGTCAACCTCTGTTCTTTTGCAAATTGTAAAGTGAAAGAAGTAATGTTTTATTGCGAATGGCAATTTTCCCATTTCTTAATGTCAGGTTAAAGAACAGCATTCTATAGAATTGAATAAATATGTTTACTATTTTTGTTTTGAGAGCATACAAAATATGGCTAATGATGTCACATACATGAACAGGTGCTTAGAACTCGCCAGGCTTGGTATTGGCAAGGTAAGTCCCAACCCGATGGTGGGTTCTGTGATTGTATCTGATGACCGCATTATCGGCGAAGGGTATCATCACAAAATCGGGGAAGCTCATGCTGAAGTCAACGCCATTGCGTCGGTAACAGATAAATCGCTGCTGAAAAAATCCACGATTTACATCAACCTGGAACCATGTGTACATTACGGTCGCACTCCACCTTGTACTGACCTTATTCTGGATTCGGGGATTCCCAGGGTAGTCATTGCGATGACAGACCCCAATCCAAAAACCTGCGGTAAAGGCATTGAAAAATTAAAAGCCCATGGGGTTGATGTAAAAACAGGGGTGCTTGAAAAAGAAGCGTTATGGCTAAACAGGCGTTTTGTGACATATTTCAAAAAACACAGACCTTACATTATCCTGAAATGGGCCGAAACAAAAGACGGGTTTATTGATGTAAACCGCAGCAAGCAAAAGCCTTCGCAACCCACCTGGATTACCAACAAATACGGCAAGGCGCTTGTACACAAATGGCGCACCGAAGAAGATGCTTTCATGGTTGGCACCCATACAGCCATTATGGACAATCCCCAACTGACAGTGAGGGAATGGACCGGCCGTAATCCCTTGCGGGTAAGCGTGGATTTTGATGACAACTTTCCCAAAGACCTGAAAATCCTTGATGGAACTACACCCAGCCTCATTTTTACGGGAAAAACCAAGCCTGTTTCTCCTCAGAATGTGAAAAAAGTCCGGATTCAAAACCGCATTGACAACCTTGATGAGATACTAAACCATTTGTACAAACAAAACATACAGTCCATTGTCGTTGAAGGCGGAGCCAGATTGTTGCATTCGTTCATTTCAAAAGGGCTGTGGGATGAAGCCAGGATTTTCACCGGAGATTATACCTTCAAAGAAGGCGTAAAAGCCCCTGAGATAAAAGGGAAGCCTATATATTATGAACCATTTGGCAAACATGCATTAAAAATTCTGACTCAGTGCGTTTGAGAAACACATACATAAACCTGCATCCGGTGATAAAACTGATGATTGTTTTCACCCTCGTATTCATTGGTTTGTTTTTTTCCCAGATATTTTCTGGCATCATTCTTTTGCTAAGTACCCCGGCAGACATCATGAATACCACCTATTACCCCGAATGCATCAATGTAAATGTCCTGAGAGCCATACAGGGAATAAGTGCTATTTTTACGTTTTTAATTCCTGCTTATGCCGTGGCCTTTATTTCACATCCCGACCCTTCACACCATTTACGCATCAATAAAAAAATTGATTACAGGGAAACCATCATGGTAATTTTATTGATGGTTTCATGCATTCCGGTTATTAACCTTATGGCCGAATGGAATGCCGCCCTTAATTTACCTGATGCCCTCGACAGGCTTGAAAAAATCATGATTACCATGGAGGAATCAGCACAACATATGCAAGAGCAATTGCTTGCCGCTGACAATTCCATAGGATTAGTTGTTAATCTTATTGTGATTGCTGTGCTCCCGGCAATTAGCGAAGAAATTCTTTTCAGGGGCATCATTCAGCGCACATTACGTGAATGGTTGAAAAATCCACATACTGCTATCATTATTACAGGATTCTTGTTCAGTTTTGTGCATTTTCAGTTTTTTGGTTTTCTGCCACGTATGTTTTTGGGTGTACTTTTCGGATATCTGTTATACTGGACAGGAAATTTATGGGTGCCTATCCTGGCGCATTTTGTGAACAACGCCGCCGCCACGGTGTGGTACTATCTTTATTTCAAAAATGAAAAAGCAGTGCCCAACCCTGATGAATTTGGTGCTGATGGTGCAAATCCCTGGCTTTACATTTCCATTGTTCTGTTTGCAACCATCACTGTGGTTTATTTTTATAGGCGGGGAAAAATAAGAAACGCTTCAAAAAATCAATTCTGACAATCCATGTGCAGCCGAAAATAATGGTTAAGATGAAAAAAGAATATGTGGTGCGTCATCTTAGGCTTGACTTGACAATATATCAAATTATTGTTAATTTTATTATTTTCCTGTTGTCTTTAGTTATTAGGGAAGCAAAGTATGTGCCAGGGGGTAAATTATTGATGTTCCATGGTATATGATATTTTTCCCCTATTTTAACCTGTTCCTGATAAATAACGGCAACCTTTTGTCCCATGTTGTTAAAAATTTCCAAACTTGCTTTACCGCTGCTTTCAGGGACAAATTCAAATACTGCAGTATTGCTTGCAGGGTTGGGATAAACTGAGAAGCGGGTGTTATCTGTTTGAATATCTTCTATACCAGATGATGTTACAGCAATTTCCTTGCACCATGTGTCTGTGGAGCAGGAATCCCCTGCAGTAAGGCATACGGTATAAAAACCTGCCTGTGGGTAGGTATGGATTGGATTTGCAATCAGGGAGCTGTCACCATCACCGAAATCCCAGTGCCAGTAACTATCCGCATACTGGGATATGTCTGTAAATTGTACTGTCAGTGCAGAATCTTCGTAAATGAATACCGCATTTGGTGAAAAATCGGGCACAGGATGGTAAGGGGTTTCAAACAATATCCTTTCGGCAATAGGGATACTGTCTCCTTCTGCGCAGGTGTTATATAATGGTGTTCCCCAATGGCCGACATCCGGTATTTCAGCGTATTGCCATTTTAAACTTGTTCCTCTGTTTATGGCATTTGTATCGGAGAAATTATAAAAGGCTATAGCCCGTTCGTAACGGTCGTTTCCAGGTTGATCCGGACAAAAACTAGAAAAATCAACCGTGTCGTTTGTGCCTATTATTACAGCATAGTTTTCATTGTAATATTGTTTGACATGTGAGTTACAGATAACTGAACTTACTGGTAAGTAATTCCAGTATGGAGTGCTATCAGGACATGTAGAAATAGTAAATTTCCCTCCTAATCCGCATCTATAACCTGTCCAATCCAATTCAATACCATTAAAGGTATCTGTACACAGCGTGTAATTAGAGGGGTCAACAGAAGCTGACATGACAATGGGGATGGAATCAGGGTCAAACTGCCTAATAAGCATATAGCGGGTAACAAATTGCCCGCCTTGAGAGAACCCGGTAAAATAAACTGGAATGCTATCCCTGTTTTCTCTTTGACAGATATGCCTGTATATCTGCTTCCATACTAAGGTGTACCAACGACGAATGTTGCAATTTGATATTGTATCTGTAAAACCAAAATTTACATATGCCCAAGTATATTCCATAGTAGGGGAAACAATCAATGCCTTCCTTCGCTCTGCAATTTCTTGTAAAACATTTATTCCCTCTGTACCTGTACCTCCACTACCATGTACATACCATAAAATGGGACTGGTTATATTGTCGTAAGCTGTAGGTTTATAAAAGTTGATATGTATTACATCTATTGGAGCAATAGTATGAGGCTACATAATTACAAATGCCAACAGGAATAAGTAAAATAACGGTAATTTTTTCATAATAATTTGGTTTTTAATTTACTTTTATGTAAATATACAAAATATTTTTTACAATTAAAAAATAAATTTCTGTTGCCCCGGGTTACTCGCCTTAAAACATTTCACTCAACAATGAAGGATGTGTTCGTGCACCTACCAGCACGCCGTAATCCACAATTTCAACTGCACAAGACTCCCAACCTTTTCTGTAGAAACCGGAAACAAAAAGTTCCAGGTTGTTTTGCTTGGGAACAATCCAGCAGGCATCCGCTTTCAGGTAAAACAAGTCCACAGGTGCCCCCTGAAGGATTTCATTGCCATAAGTACGTGCCGGAATATAGTAAGGATTTGGTCCGTCGCTGACGGGATAAAAGATATTTTCGCCCTGATTGTTGTTTTCATCACTCAGTCCGGATTTTGCATAGATGCCCATTAAGTCTATACGGAACTGTCCAAACCGGTAGCCACCACGTCCCATAATTTCAGCAAAATTTGCCCCGAGCGGATGAGCCAGTGCCTGATATGCATGCGTATATGCCTGTGAAACATTGTGGTGTGCATACACAAAAGGCCTTACGGCATTCATTTCAAGCTGCAAATAAAGGCCATCCAGTCCAAAAGCATCATGATACTTCAAACCAAGCTGACCGCCATATTTGTTTCCGAACCATCCATAGTTAAAACCATCATCATCAGGATTGAGCCGGTGCCTGATGTCATTGGCCAACTCACCAACTTTTATGTCATCAATAATAAACTGCCCGTAAAAAAACAGGTTTTCAACCAGGCCAATGCGCAAATTTAGTCCCAGCAAGGCATTGTCACCACTGCCTATGGAGTATTCCACCGGCCGGAAAAAGATAAACGGGTTCAGGTACTGCCATTCATAGCCTGTCCTGTTTTCGCCTGTCCATACGATGCTTTCAAATAACCCCACAGATACACGCGGATGCATGTTCCAGTTCAGATAATGCATCAGGGCATACTTTTTTCCTGTTGGATTGTAATTTTGCAAATCTGCATTGTTCAACCACAACCAGTTCATCTGATAATGTACGTTGTGGAAATCAGCACTCATGCGGGCATACGGATAGGGATCGCTGTTGCGTGAAATAAACAGAGACCGGTACCCATCCCCGATAAATTGTTTCCCCACGCCTGCTTCAATGTTTACAATCCACGGGCTCTGATAATGTACATACACATCCGGCAGATAAGCCAGGTTCCAGTGCCTGTTTATGTGTTTGAAAGACAAGTATCCCGGTACCAGTTGCCGTTTTTGCATCAACAAACGCATATAATAGGGCTGTACACCGGCAAATACTTCCGCTCCGGCATGCATGGCAAGGGTATGGCCTGACGCATTGTATGCTATGTCAGCATTGAAACCCAGGCTGTTGTTGCTGACAAATTTTTTGTCTTTGAGCAAACCAGCACTCAGATAAAACGACGGGTAAAAACTGAAATACATATTATCAGTGGATACCTGAAGTTGTGAAAACTTTGCTGTTAGGCTGTCATAAGGAGACATGCCGTATAAATTCACCGAACTGTGCTCTTTTAGCGGGTTTTGAAGTTTCCTTTGTTCCAGCAACAGGCGATTACTTTCGGTCATGCCGGTATGCAGCCAATCTTGTGCAAAGCCGGTCATCATAATCAGCAACAGCAGATTCAATACAATGGTATGCCGGAAAAATGGTTTCATCAAAAATCCCTTATTAAGCGGTGAATGTTTGTTCGTGTTCCTATGCGTACCCATAACGCTTCATCACTGCCATTGTGCCGATAACTAACCCCCGCATAGGCAATCCAATGCCATACCGGGTTAATGATATACCCGGCTTCCACATCGGCAAACACAAAACGCTTTGTATCACCGGATAGAAAGCCGCCGGGGAAATTGAAATCTGCTGGTATCACCGATTCGTTATGGTCATCTCCGTATTCCATGTAATTCAATTGACAACTAAGGGGCAGATTGCGCCAGCGGTATTGAACCATGGCGATGAATTCTACCAGGTTGTTTCCAACCGGATGAGCAGCGTTTTGGTTGTAATGTGTCCATGATATTTCAGGCATGGATTCGGCGTAAGTCATGGCACGTATATAATTGTGTTCGGTACGCACATGCAGGTTCTGAACACCGAAAATATCGTAATACATTGCTCCTATCTGCCATCCAAAGCGATTGTACGGATTGGATATCCCCAGGTTGGTGGATTGCACATCATCAATCATAAGCTGTGCATAAACATCCGTATTGTCAAAGGCATACAACGCATCCAGCCCCATCAGGATGTTATTGCCTGAATTTTGCCTGACCATGGACGCCCGGAAAAACAAGCATGGGTTAACCATGTTGAGGTCAAACCCGGTGTCAGGATTATACAAAATCGCCTCAACAAATCCCAGCCTGAATGCATCGCTTATTTGCCATTCCAGCATGTTGATGCTGTTGGTTTTTCGCTGATAGTTACCTTCAAGGCTTTGCTCGGTTTCCCATTGCATCAGGTTGTTGAAATTGGGATTTATCCATTGCAGTGTAATGTTGGTAAACCTGAATTGTCCCAAGTCAATGCTGGTTTGAAAAAACAATTGCTGAAACGCAGCGTCGGATAAAAACAAACTCCGATGGCCTTCACCAATAAACAGTTTGTCATGCCCCAGCCTGAATTTAAGCTGCTCAGCGGCATTGAACTGAACACTGCCAAAGGCAGACGCATAATCCCAGTCTCTGGTATTATAGGGCTTCATACGCGCATATCCAGGCAACACCCCATAGGCATCAGCATAATCATTCAGGTAATCCTGAAACCGTCCCTGGTTTTCATAAAAACTGGTGTGAAAAAAGATGCGGTTATGAAAATCACCATAAATTTCTGCTCCCCTGCTGTTGATGTAGCCGGAATTTTGTTCGGAACGCCAATACTGGAAATTAAACACGGGATTCAGAACCACATTGTGTTCATCAGAAGCAGAATACAACACTGGTTTTTGTGTCAGCGAGGTCAAAAAGCCGTTTTTTGGGGGCAAGGTGTCGAAATCAGGATGTTCATCCAACACGGTGTATAACATCCCGTTACCTGTATAGCGTGCTGTTTTTTGCTCTGCCATCCCGGTCAGGCCTTTTTTGGCTCTGAAATGTTGAGAATGCGATGCCAGGGAAAAAACCAACAACAACGGTATCAGGACAATGCATTTTTTCATGTGGCAAAAGATATAAAAAATTCACTTTTACTCAAATTCCACATCCACAGGCATACGAGCTTGTACCCCTTCATCCATATTTTGAATTGTTTCAATGCGGGTGATGGTTTTGTTATCAACACCCGGGATACTTTTCAGGAAATTCAGGCCGGTTTGAAACTTTAGTTCACTCAGTAACTGCTCCATAAAGTCTTTCATTTTTGGGCATTCCCGGATTTTATATTTTTCCAGTTCTGCCAGTTCAGCGGCTTTTTCAACGGCTTTTTCAAGACCGCCCAATTCATCCACCAAGCCAATTTCAAGGGCATTTTCACCTGTCCAAACTCTGCCCTGGCCGATTTCATCCACTTCAGTTTTTGTCATATCTCTGCCTTCAGCCACGCGGGTAATAAACACATCATAAAAATCTTCCACCATATCCTGCATGTATGCAGATTCCTGCTCATCAAAGCTACGGGCAAGATTCCCCATATCTGCATGGTCATTGGTATTAACAACCTCAACGTTGACACCAATTTTTTCAGTCAGCAATTCCTCGGCAGAAAACATCAGTCCAAATACACCGATTGAGCCTGTGAGTGTTGTTGGCTGTGCATAAATGTAGTCAGCGGGACAGGAAATATAATATCCGCCTGAGGCAGCCAGATTTCCCATGCTGACAACAACGGGTTTATCTTTCTTTGCCAGCATCAGTTCACGCCAGATGATTTCTGATGCTAATCCACTTCCACCAGGAGAATTTACCCTGAGCACAATGGCTTTCACATCGTCATCCTGTCTAGCTTTGCGTACGGCTTTAGCAAAACGTTCTCCTCCAATGCTTTTTTCATCGCCATTTCCCATTACAATGTTGCCTTGAGCAAAGATGACAGCGATTTCATCATCAGATTCATATTTCTTTTTAACATCAACGGGCATTTTTTTGTATTTGCCCATGGTCATAAAATTAATATCTTCATCGGCTTCTTCATCCATTTTGGCATTGATAAGTGTAAGAATTTCATCTTTGTATTTCAAGTCATCAACAAAACCATAATCCAAAGCAGTCATGGCATCTGAAATCAACATATTGTTTGCAATGCTGTCCAGTCTGAATGTAGAGATGTTACGGGTCTCTGATATTTCGTCAAGGATGGTGTTCCAAATGCTTGTGGTGTAAGTAAGAATCTGCAATTTATTGGCCTGGCTCATCGTATCTGACATGAAAGGTTCCACAGCAGATTTGAATTTTCCATGACGGAAAATCTGTGGTTCCAAACCTATCTTATCAAGCACTGTTTTGTAATACATCACTTGGGCAGACAGCCCCCTGAAATCCATCCAGCCTTGTGGATTAAGGTATATTTCATCTGCCACTGTAGCGATATAATAAGCCTTCTGTGACATCAAATCACCATAAGCCACTACCCATTTGCCACTTTCCTTAAAATCTTCAATGGCATTGTGTATTTCCTGCAACGTAGCCATGCTGCTTGTCACAACGCTGACATCCAAATACACACCTTCGATGTTCTCATCTTTTTTGGCATGCTCCAGCCCGCGTAGAATATCGTTTAACCCCACAATCTTTTTTATATCATAAGGGTCAAATTGAAATGCTCCAAACGGATTCTGGGGTGTCCTGTCGGGGATTGGCAAAGACAAATCCAGTTCCAACACTGATTTTTCTTCAATGGTAACCGGTTCCGGTTTACTTATGCTGGATATCAGGGAGGCTATTGACCCAAAAAATATCAGCATGATGACCACATTGGCCAGAATAAAACCCACCATGGAGGCAAGCATGATTTTCCAAAAACTTGTTCCTGTTTTCATAACAATGTGTTTTTAAATTATTTACATTTATTGATTTTTACGATTACAAATTTAATATTTTAAATCTAAATCCATAATTAATCCTTTTTATACGCATCAGACGTACTGAGCTTATGTTTAGTTACACATAAATGTGTTAATGATTTGTAAAGTCAAGCCTAATCACTTACTATATGTCAAGATTAAAATTTCTCATCGTATTTTGTCCATAACATATCACCCAATTCAATGGCCTTTTTCACCACTTTCCCGCCTTGCTTTACGGTGTAGTCTGTCAGTTTTTCCCGTCTTTTCGTTTTGGATTTTATGTTGGCAACGTTTTTTTCAAAATCTTTTTGTTTATCAAACAAGACATTTTGCATTGGTCCCCAAACAGCATCCACATCTTTGTGCATATCACCCCAACGTTGTGCAGTGAGTGTTCCCAGCCTGTTGAAAGCCCACCAGGCAGATTCCATTGTATATCCCGTTTTTCTGGCTGGCACTTTATACGACTCATGTACATCCGTAACACCACAATACACCGGGATATAAATGGATGTGGCAATATTATCCTGAGCCAGCCATACTACACCTCCCACATCATCAGGCATCCAATCGCGGCTTTGGGTGATGGTCCCATACATGGTGTACCAGCGGGCAATGGTACGTTCACCGAGAAATCGTATATGGCCATCATCCGATACATGATACCAACCGCCGCTGACATCCATTATATCAAGTTCATCATAGGGCATAAACGGATTGGCAAGAGGGGAAATAATTTCTTTGCCTTCTTCATTGGTTGTGGTAATGTTGCGCCGCATATCATAAGGGGTTCCCTGGAAATAATCTTTAAAGACACTGACTATATCTTGAAGCGTAACTTTTTTGTCGGGTTTCACGGAGAAAGGGTAATTTTCTGCTGTCGGACTGAGTTTAAGCGAAGGAGCAAGCAAATCAAACACACGCCATTCGCGTCGGCGGGCTGCTACAGATTGACGTGATGAAGGGGCATACGCATAAGCAAACCGGAATGATTCTTTTTCAGGATTGTACCAGGCTGAATCTCTGGCCATATCAAAAATGTTATCAGAAGCCATGAAATAATCCGGATTATCGATGTCAATTTCCATGATGCGGCTGGCGTTGGCATTGACAGAAATTTCATCATCAGGGACACGTTGTGCTGCCCAGATGGCACCAACATTGCCTTTGCCCGGGCCCACAATTTCCAGGTGCCAGACCTCCTGTTTATCGGCAATGGTAAGACATTCTCCGGCATCGTTCCAGCCATATTGTTCTAACAACTTTCCAGCAGTTTCAATGGCGCCGCGTGCCGTGGCACACCGCTGCAGCAAAAGCATACACAGTCGCTGACAATCAATCAGCCCTTCATCCGATTTCAGGCATGACCTGCCTCCGAAAGTTGATTCGCCTATGGCGAGTTGGGCATCGTTCATACAGGGATAAGCTGTATTGATATAGCCGTGTGTTGCTTTCACCTGGGGAATGGAACCTATCGGCGTGTGTTTGTATGCCGGCATAGTTAGGCTGTCGGTAGATGTTCTTTTATACATGGTTATGTTATCCTCCGGCTTATGTTTTTCAGCAGGTTGTATGTCCATCCATGCCCGTGAGCGATGGCTGTCGTCGGTATGACTGGTCATCACCGAACCATCATAACTGGCTTTTTTACCTACAGTTATGCTTGTGCATGCATCGGGATAAAATTGGTCCCGGGTGGTACTGGATTGAGCAAAAATGTTTGCTTCGCAGATGCTGAAAAACAGGAAAATTACAGATACAAGGTATTTCATTTATAGCGTACTTTGATTTTACTAATTGAATAGCTAAATAGTGTCTGTCCATAATGTCCGATTTCTGCGTTATGTTCGTATTTCATCGCAGTCATTTACATAAGTAAACTCCTGACGATTAAAAACTTCACTAGCCCCTGTACAATAAATTTACGGGGTAAACTTGAACTCGAACATTATGAATTAGACACTGACTCTATTGACAAGCACTAAATATAGTATTTATAAATAAAACCATAAAATTATAAAAAACATTTAAATGACATTTAACATTTCCTGACGCCATGAGATACAAAAACACACGAATTTTTCCGTTCAGAAAACTCAATAGGATACAAGCCTCCGATGTCAATAAGTATGCAAAATTAAGTTTGTCCGGGATAGCCAGGAAATTCCAGGAAGCTGCCTGGGAGCATGCTGCAGAATTGGATTACGGTTATCACAACCTGGCAGAAAAAAACATGAACTGGGTACTAGCACGGATTTTGCTGAAAATCCACCATTTTCCGTCATGGACACAAGAAATGAGTGTGCGTACCTGGCCAACGGATATGGAAAATGTGCACTTTATTCGTGATTTTGAATTCCGCGATAATGATGCTCATGTGATTATTGCCGGCACATCATCATGGCTGATAGTCAACGAGAAAAACAGCCCACAAATACCATCGCATATCTGTGAGGAGATTCCTTTGAATAAAGATGAACGCAGCATGTTCAGAAATCCCTCCAAAATTGACTTACCCAAAGCACAAGAACGGTGTTTTAATATCACTGTACGGCGCACTGATATCGATATGAATAACCATACAAACAACGTCAGGTATTTTGACTGGATTGTAGATTGCCTGGCTCAAAAAGATATCATGGAACAGAACATTACCAGCGTTGAAGTGAATTTTTTACATGAATCCAGGGAAGGTGATGCACTGGATATTTTTTATGCTCAACATGATGAGGGGGCTCACATTGTTTCCGGCACCAATCAAAACGGGAAAACTGTTTTTGCATCCAAAGTTAAAAGCAGATAAGGTTTTACCTGGCAACCACCAATTTGTGCATAAGCTTTCCGGTTGAGGTACACACATAATACATCCCAACGGGCATTCCCGACACATTTAGTTGAATGTGTTGTGACTGAGGGGAAATGGATTGCACCACCTTTCCGCTGCTGTTGATTATATTGATATCGCCTGATATCGCCGTTTCATTGAATTTCATAGTGACAAATGAGCTTGCCGGATTTGGAAATACAGAACACCCAATGGACATCTCACATGATATTGCCTGTTGTTCCGTTTCAGGAAAGCGATATTTAAAAAACCGCCATATTTCCTGTGCGTAATCTATATCGTTTTGTGGAGTGTAATACCATGTATGTTCGCCGCCAATTACTTTAATATGCACTACCTGGGCATCGCCATTGGGATACACATACCGTTCAAACACCAGGTTATCATCAATGGTATCGGGATATATGTATTCAACAGCAGATGTATCGTTATTGTTATGAGCCACCCAGAAATTTACCAATGAATCAGCATCCATCCCGGAGTCGTTGCCCGTATAAGCTACTGTTTCATCGTTGGTGCCATGAATATGCAGGCATGCAATGGGCAGTTCGGGTTCAGGGGTATAGTTTATGCCGATGGTACCTGAAACGGATGCAATAGCATTTATCCTGTCTGCTTTTTCACAGGCAAGCTTGTTGCACATGTATCCACCCATACTCAACCCAAAGCAATATACCTGGGTAGAATCAATGGTGTAATAATTTTCCAAAGAATCCAGCACCGCCATCAAAAAACCGGTATCATCCACGTCGGTATTTGGTGTGATTCCCTGCATGGATGCGCCGCTGTTCCATGCTGTCATTGTGTATCCCATCACACTAAACTCAAGGGCTTCAGGAATAATCAGGATAAAACCGGCCGTATCAGCGACGTAATTCATTCCTACATTGTAAAAATTGTTCATGTTGTCCCCCAAGCCGTGCAAGCCAAACACCACAGGAAAGGCATCATTTCCGGTATAACTGGCCGGGATATATTCCAAATACTTCCTAATGGTGTCATCGTGCATGATTTCACGTGTTTCCAACTGGGCATAACACATCACAGCGCTTACAAATGCAAAAAAGGTCAGGGTAATTTTTTTCATCTCAGAACAGGTTGGTTAGCAGGGTAAAAATAATAAAAAAATCACAATGTATCAAAAAAAAACAGGAAGTTTTTCTATACATTATCATGCCGGGTCAGCATCAACAATGAGGCGAATTTTTTTGCCTGCTGCGGATTTTCCAAACCCCAGTGTCTTTTTTTGTATGAATTTTTTTCGTTGCATAAGCTTTTTATCCTTTGGCAAGCGTATCTGAATAAACCGCCTGTATTGTCCTGCTTCTCTTTCTGTAACAGGGATGGCAGGTTCATTAACAAAAGCCCCCAGTTCCAGTTGCAGTTCATTGTACAGTATCATCGAACGTTTGATGAGCAGGTTACTATATGAAGATTTTAAATAAATGTGTATCAGGTGCACAAACGGCGGATATTTCAATTGCCGTCGTTCACTCAATTCTGCATGCATCATTTCTTTGTAATCGTGCTTTACCAGGGATTTTAAAATGGGATGACCGGCAAATTCCGTTTGTATCAGCACTTCAGCTTCGCTGTGATGCCTTCCTGTACGGCCACTTACCTGTTCCAGCATCTGATACCCCCGTTCAAAAGCCCTGAAATCCGGGTATGTCAGCATCTGGTCGGCATGCAAAACCACGATGAGCCTGACATTCAAAAAATCAAGGCCTTTGGTTAAAATTTGGGTGCCAACCAATATGTCTGTGTTTCCGTTTTCAAAACCACTGATGATATTTTGATAGGTATGCCCGGATGTCAAGCTGTCCTGGTCAAAACGGGTAATTTTTGCACTGGGAAATTTCATCTGCAAATCTTCTTCCACTTTTTGTGTACCGTATCCCAGGTATTTCAAATCGGGGTTTCCGCATTGAGGACAAACCGGAGGCACATTAACTGAATAACTGCAATGGTGACATTTCAGTTTCCCCGTTTGTTTGTGGTATGTAAGATGGACAGAACAATGGGGACACATTGCTTTCCATCCGCATTCACGGCAGGTAAGCACAGGGGCAAAACCCTTTCTGTTTCTGAGCACTATCACTTGTCCATGTCGCTCTAATACCCGGTGAATTGCTGTCAGTGTATCCGGGTGAAACTCCCCTTCCATTATTTTACGTTTACGGGCATTTTTCACATCCAGCATCCTGATATCAGGCAAAGGCATGTTGCGGTAGCGTTGATTAAGCTCCACCATAGCATATTTCCCTTTCACCGCATTGTAATACGATTCGCCGGCGGGTGTAGCGCTGCCCATGACAATAGGGATGTTATCATTATGCGCCATCATTACAGCCACGTCCCGGGCATTGTATCGCGGTGCCGGTTCAGACTGTTTAAAACTGCTGTCATGTTCTTCATCAACAATGATGAGGCCGAAGTTTTTGAATGGCATAAATACCGCTGACCGTGCCCCCACCACCATTTTGGCATGTCCTGATTGGATATTTTCCCACAATTGCAATTTTGCCTTGCCTGAAAATTTGCTGTGAAACACTTCAATATGTGTACCTGTACTTTCACGCAAGCGCTCAATAATTTGAGTGGTAAGGGCAATTTCCGGCAACAGGTAAAGCACCTGTTTCCCCTGTGCAATGCACTCTTTTATCAGGTGCAGGTAAATCAATGTTTTTCCGGATGACGTGATACCATGTAACAAGCATGGTTTGTTTTCTTCAAATCCGGTTTTGATTTGATGATACGCTGTTTCCTGCCAGGCATTCATCGCCGGAAGGCCGGAAAAATCAAAACGCTGTTTTTCCCTTGGCAACCATTGTTTAACTTGTTTTATCCATCCTGCATCACGTGCTTTTTTTATCGAAGCGTCGCTGACATGCAAATGTTTCTTTGCATCTGATTTTTTTATGGTTTTGTTGCTGATAAAATAATCAAGTACCTTTTGTTGTGCAGGGGCCCCTTGTTGTGATTCCAGTGCATTTATGAGTTCACGTACAGGCTTGTTTCTTTGAATTACCATTTCTGCCGGGTGCAAATGTGAATGGTATTCCATGCTTTCAATGCCTCCGGGATATTGAATAAGGGTATTTCCTGTTTTTTTGCTGCCGTGGGTTTGAATAATATATTTCAGGTTAAACGCTTGTTCCGGCTCCATTCCCCGGATAAGAAACAAAGCATCATCAGGCAGATTATCGTGGCGGAATGTGACAAAAATATCGTCAAAATTCCTGAAATACGATGGAATTGCTGCTTTATACACATCACCCGGGTAACAATGATAATAAGAAGCTATCCACTCCCATAACGAAAGGGTTTCTTCCTGTACAAACGGGATTTTGTCAGGGGCCCCCAACACGGTTTTAATGCCTGTACTTACATTGGTTGCCTGGTGGATACGACGAACCATACCCGTGTATAACCTTGACTTCCCGAGGGGAACAATCACCCTGCTTCCGGGAAACACTCTATCCTGGTATTTTTCGGGCACAATATATGTATAATATGCCGCTACAGGTATGGGAACAATGACTTCGGCAAGCAGGCTGCTCATAACTAAAAATTCAATATATCAAGCATGTCAATCATGGTTTGACTTGGTGCTTTGTGGTGTTTGATGGTTTTTGACAAGGGCACATAATCTACTTCCCGGCGCTTTAATCCCACCATGATATTGCGTTGGTCTTCAAGTAAAGCTTCAACTGAAGCGATACCCAGTTTTGATGCCAGGTACCTGTCAAATGCCGAAGGAGAACCACCACGCTGAATGTGTCCCAGTATAGTGACTTTAATATCATATCCCGGGAGGTGTTTTTTCACTTCACCGGCAATATCAAAGGCTCCTCCGGCCTCATCACCTTCAGCAACAATGCAAATATTACTGGTTTTTTCCTTATTTTCCCCATTATACAAATATTGCTTAAAATTATCAAGCTTTGTTTCTGTTTCAGGGATAAAAACAGCCTCAGCACCAGAGGCAATACCTGCCCTCAATGCAATAAAGCCAACATCTCTACCCATGACTTCAACAAAAAACAGCCGGCCGTGTGAACTGGCAGTGTCGCGTATTTTATCCACAGCATAAACAACGGTATTAAGGGCTGTATCATATCCAATGGTCATATCAGTGCCATACAGGTCATTGTCTATGGTTCCGGGAATTCCAATCACCGGAAAATCAAATTCATTGCCAAAAATCCGGGCACCTGTAAACGTACCATCGCCCCCAATCACAATAAGGGCTTCAATGCCTGCTTCTATAAGTTTTCTGTACGCTGTGTACCTGCCATCTTTTTCGAAAAAGTCAGCAGACCTTGCAGATTTAATAATCGTTCCTCCCCTGTGAATGATGTTACTGACATCTTTGCTTTCCATATCAACAAATTCTCCCTTGATAAGGCCGTCATACCCGTGTTTAATGCCGGAAACCTTCATTTTATTGTAAAGGCCGGCTCTGACCACGGCACGTACTGCAGCATTCATTCCGGGAGCATCACCTCCCGAGGTAAGTACTCCTATGCGTTTGTATTTTGTCATAACAAAAGTATGTTTTATTACAGTTTGTGTTTCAATATATTATGTGGACACTGTCATGGTTTTAATTTTTTCATCCACCTGCTGCATCAACCATTTCGGGGTAGATGTGGCACCTGACACCCCTACAGATTCAGCCTTGCTAAACCATACTTTCTTTATTTCTTCCGGGGTACTGACAAAATAAGAAGATGTATTGTTCAATTTACACACATCAAACAACATTTTCCCATTTGAACTTTTCTTACCACTCACAAAAATAATGACATCGTGTTCCTGGGCAAATTTTGCCAAATCAGGCTCCCTTCCTGATACCCGCGGGCAAATTGTATCGTAAACCACGAGGTTATCTGTATGACCAGCTACACGCAACATTCTCTTCTCAATTTGCTTTTTCAGTCGATTATATGCGCCATAATCCCTGGTTGTTTGCGAAAATAAATGTACCGGCCTGGTAAAATCAATTTGGTTCAAATCATCAGCATCCATAACCACAATTGCAGTATTACCGGTTTGCCCCATAAGCCCAACCACTTCGGCATGGCCATGTTTACCAAAGATAATAATTTGTCCTCCGGTTTTCCGTATCTTGTCAGATACCGATTTTATCCGTTCCTGAAGGCGAATAACCACAGGACAGGTTGCGTCTATCAGGGAAACATTGTTTTTACGGGCTATTTCATACGTTCCGGGTGGTTCCCCGTGCGCCCTGATTAACACGTTTGTATCTTTCAGATTTTTGTATTGCTCATGATTTATGCTGATGAGCCCTAGTGATTCCAGCCGTTTTACTTCTTCGTTGTTATGAACAATGTCCCCCAGGCAATAAAGTGTTTTCTGGTTATTTAAAACATCTTCAGCCATTTCAATGGCATTGGTCACACCAAAACAAAATCCCGAACTTGTATCTATTTCAATTTTCATGACATTTCTAATAACCGCTATGACGCTAAGACGCAAAGTTATAAAATTTAACGGACTATCTCAGGATTACACAATAGCATGATAGCATGATGGCACGAATGCACGAAAGCACGAGATTTCTAGGGATATACCATTATTTGTAACTATTCACATTTTAAAATTAAATAACTGTTAATTGACCTAATTTCTAATTGCTCTAATTAATCTAAAAAATGACCAATAAAACTAATTATTAGAATGATTGCAGTTGCTGTTCCGGAATTAAAAGATGAA
>JAYENB010000116.1:0-3449 GCA_034721855.1 Bacteroidota bacterium | reverse complement strand
CATCCGTCTTCACTTCATCCGTCTTCACTTCATCCGTCTTCACTTCATCCGTCTTCACTTCATTACGCCGGACAAGTTTACGCCGGACAAGTTTTGGTGCTTGTATATGGGGGGGTATTTGGTATGATTTTAATAAAGTATTAACATTTTATTTTTTATGAAAGTATTTATTATTTTATCTTGTGGTGTAATTGGAAAAATTGAATGTGTGGATGGAAATTTTTAAAAAATATGGGTTATGAGAAAATTGCTTATTTGTTTAGTATTGGCTTTCCTGTATAGTAAAGGAAATTGCCAATCTTATGAAACAATTGTTGATACTACTAAACAATGGTCTGTTGTTACAGAATGCTATTCTGACGAAAACTATCCTGAAATACTTTCTATTTCAACAAATGGTTATAGATTTAGGGGTGATACGATAATTAATAGTATGCATTATTCATTTCTTGAAGTATGTGTAAATGATTCATTATTTGAAAATTGGGGCAGAACTTCTTTTATATTTAGAGATGATTCTGTTGGTAGAGTTTATATTCACGATTACAATCAGGAAAAATTGTTATACGATTATAATGTTGAAGTTGGGGACACAATTTGGATTCCAAATGTATTTAATTTTTCAGATTCAGTTTGTTGGGAAATTATAGATAGTGTTGGAATAGAAGTAATTGCAGGTAAAGAACGCAAGGTCGTTTATTGGTGGGGACATGTTTTATATGCCAAAGGATTTGGTAGTTATAAAGGACCTTTAGGTTTAACATATCATTGTAGTGTTGGTAATGTTGGTAAATACGTTTCCTGTTTTTATCAGAACGACACATTGCTTTACCAAGAAGGAGAAAATTGTTATGTGCATTATAACCATAACAGCATAAACGAGACAAAACAAGTAAAAACAAAAATATACCCCAATCCTGCATCTAATAAACTTATTGTTTCTTTTGATAAAAACATAAAGGCTGAATTTTTTCTATATAGCATTTATGGCAGATTATTAGAATCAAAACGACTTTTTTCAAACAACACAACTTTGTCATTATCAGCCTATAGTGATGGAATATACCATTATTCTATAAAATCTGGGAAAAAAATAATTAAAAACGGATTATTAATTATAAAAAAATGAAAAAATACTTATTATATTATTTTTAGTAATATTTGGCGGATTAATTAATGCACAGGAAATCACTATAAATCAAACTTATTATCAAAGCACAAAAATTGATATTAGCCAAAAATGTTCATCCTTTATTAATGCTATTGCACTTGCTGCCAAAGGTCAAATTAATAATAAAGATGGCCTTATTCGTATGGTATTAATTAGTAAAACCGGAGAAAAAATTTTGCTATATGAGGCATATTACCCATTAGTTTTCCAAAATCAATACACAAAATAAAAAATTGTGAAGAGAGTGACTTTTTAAAAAGTTTTGAACCGGATATAATTGATATACAAATTGAAAATGCTGAATTATCGTTAGATTCAATTTATCTTTTTATAAATAAAGAAGATTATAAAAATAAAGGATACATTGACGCAAAAACTTACCGTGCTCAAAAAATTGATAAGCTAAACACTAACTTAATGAGCGAAGATTTTCTATGGTATGCCGATGAAACAGAATACAGTAAACTACACTATGAAAATCGTATAGCGATATTTGGTGAAAATACCAATACACATGGAGCAGAATATTATGCAGAAGGTATTTTTTCCGCTGTTACCAAAAAACCAGCAAGCTCACCGCCCAAAAATAGTATTCAGTATATTCCTGAATTTGACTGGCGCACAAGACATGGTGCTGATAGAAGTTCATCTCCTTATTTTGATGGCAATCCTGATTTCCATGGTAGTGAACGTGAATATGGTAATGGTTGGATGACTTCAATTAAAAATCAATTAAAAGGTGGTTGTAATGCTACATGTTTTATTTTTGCTCCTTTAGGAGCTGTTTAAGGTTTGGTCAATTTATATTACAACCAGCATATCGATGTTGATTTATCAGAACAACATGTTTTATCATGCGATGGTTACCCTGACCCAAATAATAATGGTGGAAATGTTGACAATACAATGGTATTTGTAAAAAACAATGGGGTTGTAACAGAGGAATGTTTCCCATGGTATGCTTATGAAGCCCCTTGTGACACGAGTGCACAATGTACTAATCCAAATTATCAGATTAGTGATTCTAACATATCTAAAAATTATGTTAAATATGCCTCAGAAGAAGAAATTAAGGAGATAGTTCTGCATAATGGACCAACTAGTGCTTCTGTTTATTATGGAAATCCTGTGTCAGGAGCACATGCAATGTGTCTAGTGGATTATGAAATTGTAAAAGCCGGAGATACTTTATGGCAAAGGGGTATCTAGGGTGTGCCTGAAAATTATACAGTACCCGAAGGACACGAATTAATTGGTGCAACTACTTGGATATTTAAAAATGCTACTACCATAAATACAGGAAGAGGTGGTTATAGATATTATGTTATAGATGGTACATACAATTATATAAATAAAATAAATAGTGCATTTATCCCTTATAACATAATTGGAAATAATTATGAAGTGCTTTGTCGCGACGAAGACAATGACGGCTACTACAACTGGGGTATAGGCCAAAAACCTTCAACTTGCCCTACCTGCCCGACTGAACCGGATTGCGATGATTCAAATCCGTTTTTGGGGCCTTTTGATGATAGATATGGTTGCACTTTACTCTGTGAAAATTTTCATTACAATAATACCCCTATTACAATTGATGAAGATGAAACCTGGTATGATGTAAATTACATTAATAAAGACATCATTGTCAACAGCGACACACTTTTTGTGTTTGATGAATTGCAAATGCACGATAGTGCTTGCATTACGATAAAAAATGGAGGAGTCTTTATTCTGGGCGAAAATGCCACATTAAAAGGGGCATGCAATGACACCATTTATTCTGGTAACATTACTGTAGAACCGGGCGGAATATTGAAATTCGGAGAAAATACAAACATTTTTATGAATTCATCCGGTAGTATCTTTGTTGACCATAACCAATCAAACGATGGTAAATTAATAGTTGATAAAAACTTTAACCTTGAATTATTAAACAATTCAACTTACCTTGAAATAAAAGGAGAGCTTGAAATTTGCGATACAACAACCTTCACCTACAACGGCGACGGCTACATTAAATTCTCCAACCCGGGCGGTGATCCCACCAACAACATTTTCTGCGGCACTAATTCATCCTTTGTCTTGCAGGGCAGCGGCCAGAATGATAAGATCATGGAAGTGCAGCAAAGTACGGTAAAAATTAAATGGTGTTCACCTGCTAATATAGCCTGTTGTATATGAAGAGGGGGTATTTGGTATGCTTTAATAAAATATTAACATTTTATTTTTTATGAAAGTATTTATTATTTTATCTTGTGGTGTAATTGGAAAAATT
>JAYENB010000115.1:0-3463 GCA_034721855.1 Bacteroidota bacterium | reverse complement strand
CACTGTGATTTGTGCTTGTCAGCCATTTTTCATATTTCCCAATTACCTGCCCTGATGTGTAATTTAAAGTTCCATAGTCAGTTTTAGACTCCCCAACAGTGATTTTATTATCCCCGGTGTTGATGTTGCCTTGTGTCATAGTCAGGGTTTCAATAACGGTAACATTGTCATTTAATAACAGAGTCCCTGATAATTTATTGATTGTCAAATTATAAAATGTCTCGCCGCCAATGCTTGTTACAGTTTGATCTGAAGTACCATCAAAACTTACCGTTCTATCTTCATAAATAAAAGTCGTACTGTTTGTCCAGTTTCCTTTGATATTAAGATCAAAAAAATTGCAGTCATAAGTGCCGGAATTAATCGTAAAATTCCCGTTGATAACCAGGTTTGCTTGCTGGGTTTTTATCTTTGTCCCGGAAATAATCAAATTATGGTATGAATTATCAGCAGGTGTTTTTATATCCTGATCAGATACAGTGCCACTGTAGTTTATCGTGTTCCCGCTGGCAGATGCCTTTAATGTACCGGTGGTCAACATATCACCACGGATAATTAAGGTTCCATTATTAATCCATGTTGATCCGGTATTTCCTCCTACTATGTTACCCTTAACAGTTATCTTTCCGTTATTGGTAACTGTTACATCATTATCAATGTCAATTATATCTGAATTTATATCACTGAAAATAGAAAGATCAGTTGAAGAAAAAGTAATGTCTGCATTCACGCTAAAGCATGCATTATTTTTGCTTTTAATGGTACCAACACCACTGATATAACTCGGATTATTCATGATAAAAGTGCCGTTTTGTCCCAAAATAGATCCATCTATTACCAAATCCCCGTTAAGGGTTATTGTTTTATTGCCAATATTTAATATTGCCCCCGGATTTACATTTATATTATTAATGGTACTATTTGCATCAAGACTAACCGTTTTACCCTCACAAAAAATCACATTATCCCCTGCACCGGGTGCAGTTGCAGCAGCAGCACCACCACAAGCCGTTGTGCTCCATGTTATGGGGTCTGTCCAGTTGCCATTGACGCGGGAGTAATAAGTAGTTTGGGTATAGGCATAATTTACTGGTAATAAAAACAAAATTACCATAATCTTATGCAAAATATTTAATTTTACAAACTGCATTGTATGCTTAGGTGATGATTTTTTCATTATCATCCATTAATTATTAAGGCACAGCACCTCATTAATGACTAAAGATAAGATAAAATTTTGAATTAACAAAATTTTATTACAAATTATCAACATATAATTGTTTGTAAAACAAAAAGATCACTTGTTATCCCTGTAGAGAACGGATCTCGTTGTTGATAAATTATATATATAAATTTTAAAATTAATGCTAAAAAATAACTGTTTTACATACAAACTGATTTTGGTTTTCTCCGTTGCAAGCTGCTTTTAAATCCCTCTTTTTATTAATTTTGCAGTGAATGTCTGAAGATTATTTTTATAAACCTGAATTATTATTGCCGGCCGGTGATACAGAATCCTATTTTGCTGCTGCAGAAGCAGGTGCGGATGCAGTTTATCTGGGAGCCAAACAATTCAATGCACGGGAGCGGGCTGTCAATTTTTCGCCGGCACAACTGAAAGCCCTGGTAAATCACGCCCATGATAACCATATATCGGTTTACATTACAGTCAATACCGTTATTAAAAATGGTGAAATGGATGATTTGCTTGATCTGTTGTTCCAGTTGCAGCAAACAAAGCCTGATGCACTGATTATCCAGGACTGGGCAGTATGGTACATGGTGAAAAAACATTTTCCTCAATTTGAGTTGCATGCATCCACGCAAATGGGAAATCATAACAGTGCCGGCACTCTGCACGCAAAGCAAAACGGGATTAAACGCGTAATCATGGCCAGGGAATTGACTTTGGACGAACTGAAAAATATTACCCAAAACCATGGTGCAGACCCCGAAATTTTTGTCCATGGTGCTTTGTGCTACAGTTTTTCCGGTATGTGTTTGTTCAGTTCTTACATGGGAGGTATGAGCGCCAACAGGGGGCAGTGTAAACAGGCCTGTCGTCGCATTTACCATGGCAAAAATTCCGGCTTTTTGTTTTCGCTGAAAGACAATCAGGCCGTAGATTTCATTCCGGAACTGTCTAAAATGGGGATAAAATCACTCAAAGTGGAAGGCCGGATGAAGCCTGCAGAATACGTTTACAGGGTAGGACGCGCGTACCGCATGGCTATTGATGATCACAGCAGAATCCTAGAAGCCAAAACTTTGCTTGACTTTGACCTGGGAAGGGAGAAAACAACGTATTTTCTGGGTCAAAACATCAGCAAAGCTATCTCAGATGCACCGGCTACAGGTAAGTTTATAGGGAACGTAATTGTTTCCACATCAACATACTTTGAGTTTGAAAGCGATACGGAAATTGCGAACAATTACCGCCTGCGCATTGTCAATCCAACTAAAAGTGAACACATCAGTTTTAAAATAAAAAAACTGGAGAAAACAGGGAATACATTCCGTATATACAATCCCCCTGATATTGTAACGACAGGAGACGAAGTATATCTGGCCAACATACCGGAAAAAAAATTCCAGACTAAATTTGAGGGAAAGTTGCCAGACGTAAAGGCGGAAATGCCTGCCGGAAACAAAACGAACATCAAAAAACAATTGCAATACAGGCAAACACCAAAAAAATCAAAAACTAAAACCATCGTTCGCATTGATCAGTTGGCATGGTTGCCAAAAGTAGATTTGCGTAACATTGATATGCTTTTGCTTGCCATGCCTTCCAAAGCGTGGGATAAATTTGATCCCCAAACCGGTCTTATCCAAAAATTCAAACATAAAATAGCCATTGAGTTGCCAAAATTTATTCCTGAGAACAAACAGGATTATTACCGCATGCTTACAGAAAAGATGTACCAGGCGGGGATAAAACAGGTTGCCATCAATCACCCTTCTCAAAAATTGCTATGCCCTAAAAATGTAAGATTCATTGCTACCGAAAATGTATATACATTCAGTGATGTTTCCATTTTGGCGCTGACAGAACAAGGTGTACATAATTACATTCGTCCCCTGGAAAATGATTTTGATAACCTAAAACAGGGGAAAGACAGGGAGGGAATAATTCCGGTGTATTTTCATCCGCATTTGTTTATCTCAAGAATGCCTGTAAAAACAGGGGAACGATTTACTGAACGGACTGGCGAGCAATTTTTGTATCGCAAAAAAGAAGGCATCAGCTATGTCATTCCGGAAAATCCCGTGAGCTTGACTCAATATTACGATAAGATGAAGAAAGCAGGATTTCACCGTTTTTTGATTGATTTAAGTTTCATTAAGCCATCTTCAAACAAAATAAAAACCATACAAAAACGCTTGTACAAATCGCAGCAAATCCAACCATCAACGAATTTTAATTTCACGAAAGGACTGAATTAAATATCCCCATCTCGCT
>JAYENB010000114.1:0-3512 GCA_034721855.1 Bacteroidota bacterium | reverse complement strand
ACTGTTTTAAATACGAGCGTAACGCAGAAATCGGACATTATGGACAGACACTAATTACAGGCGATAAATTTAAACTTACCCCAAAATATTTTCCCCTGCTAATTGATGAATAAGTTTTGTCATTGTTATAAAGGCATGAATTAGGAGGTTAACTGTTGGTTGTTTCTGTGACTGCTCTCTGCCTATTTTATCAAAATTTTTAAATCTTCATGCGCAAGGTTGAACATGTATAAAAAAGCCCTTGATTCATGAACATTTTTGATGTTAATTTGTATGTATTTTAAAATAATCTATTTTATTAAATTAAAAAAAATAAGAATATGGAAAACGAAGAAATGAACATTCAACCAATGCCGCGAATTGGAGATAAAGCTCCCGATTTTGAGGCGACCACAACAACAGGAAAAATTAAATTATCGGAATACAACAAAGGCAGTTGGGTAGTGTTATTTTCACACCCTGCAGATTTCACCCCCGTGTGTACAACAGAAATGTCAGGTTTTGCACAACGCAAAAGCGAATTTGATGAATTGAACACAAAGCTCATGGGTTTAAGCATTGACAGCATTCACTCGCATTTGGCATGGGTAAACAGCGTGAAGAAAAACACAGGTGTGTATTTTAATTTTCCAATCATTGCTGATATTGACATGAAAGTGTCAAAATTGTATGGCATGTTGCAGCCCAATGAAGCTGAAACTGCTGCCGTAAGGGCGGTATATTTCATTGATCCGAAAGGAAAAATCCGTTTGATCATGTATTATCCCCTGAACGTAGGCCGTAATATGGATGAAATCCTGCGTGTGTTAAAAGCCCTGCAAACTTCAGATAAGCATGGTGTAGCATTACCGCTTGACTGGCAACCCGGAGATAAGGTGATCGTGCCGCCGCCCGATAACCTTGATGCCATGGCAGAAAGGGAAAAAAGCGATTACGAAATGGTGGATTGGTACCTTGCAAAAAAGCAACTGTAAGGTAAAACAAGAAACCGCAAATACAATAAAGCCACTAATATCCCTGTGGCTTTATTGTTTAGGAACTACTCAGTGCTAAAATGCAAAACATCAAAATGGAAGAAAAGAAAAATAAATTGAATAATTTGTTAACAGTTCAATTTACAAATTTTAACCCTTTGCGACATTGCGTCTTTGCGGTGACGAGCTACTTTTGCTGACACTGATTAGTTACATTGTTTATATGGAAAACAACAACATTATTTCAGGTATCGGGCGGATTCTACCATAGTAATGTATTCCTGCCTGTAACCGAAAGCATCATCGCCGCGGGCGGATTTTGCCAGTTCAAGTGTTGTGCTGTAGTTTGCATCCGCTTTGAATTCGCTGTCCCTGAGTAGCATGCCAAACATAGCCACAGAGGCGGCCTGATTAAAGTTATCTGACACAGAGGTTGTGTAAACATCGGATTTTTTCAGGTTTTTGGTGATCAGGCGGCTTTTCTCTTCGTCGGGGGCTTTGTATCTTAATTTTAATGTCAGGATGTTTTTTGATTTTTTGATTTCCCGTTGCTGATAGATCAGATCATCCACATCACCAATTTCTTCATCTGAACCTGCCGGGATGATTTCGTACAGTGCAGTTACACAATGGCCTGCACCAATTTCACCGGCATCTTTTTTATCATCGTTAAAATCTTCTTTGTTCAGCATCCTGTTTTCATATCCAACCAAACGGTATGCTTTGACTTGGGCGGGGTTGAATTCAATCTGGAATTTTACATCTTTGGCGATGGTATAAAGCGTTCCCCAGATTTCATCTGCAAACATTTTTTTTGCTTCTAAGATGTTATCAATATAAGCGTAATTGCCATTGCCTTTGTTGGACAGTTTTTCCATTTTGGAATCTTTGTAATTGCCCATGCCGAAGCCAAGGATGGTAAGGAAGATGCCGTCGTTGCGTTTTTCTTCAATCAGCCTTTCCATGGCTGCATCGCTGCTAGCGCCCACATTAAAGTCGCCGTCGGTAGCCAGGATAACACGGTTATTTCCATTGGGGATGTAGTTTTCTTTGGCAATTTTGTATGCCAGTTTGATGCCTGCTCCGCCGGCAGTGCTTCCTCCGGCAGAAAGACGCTCCAAGGCTTCACTGATCTTTAATTTTTCATCCCCGGGGGTGCTCTCAAGTACCGCTCCGGCACTTCCGGCATATACTACCATGGCCACACGGTCTTCGGGGCGCAGTTTTTCAACCAGGATATTAAACGATTTTTTTAACAAGGGAAGTTTATTGGGTGATTGCATGGAGCCTGAAACGTCAATCAAAAAGACAATGTTGGAAGCAGGTATTTCTGTATCCTGCATTTCTTCCCCTTTCAGACCGATCATTATCAGCTCATGGGTTTCATTCCATGGGCATGTTGACATCTCTGTGTTGATGGAAAAAGGATGTCCGTTTTCAGGCTGGGGATAATCGTAATCAAAATAATTGATCATTTCTTCAACACGCACGGCATCTTTTGGAGGGGCCTGGTTGTTACGAATAAACCGCCTGACATTGGAATATGAAGCGCGATCTACATCTACTGAAAAAGTGGAAAGGGGATTGTCGTATGCGGTTTTGAAATTGTTTTCTTCAATGTAATCATACGATTCTGTATTGTGCTGAATTTGATTGTAATCGTAACCTGTATATCTCTGGTTGGAATTGCTTCCATACACAGCGGTATTAGCTGGTTGGTCAAAAGACATTGCATCAATACTAATGTGCCTCGATTTCTCTTTTTTAGTTTTTAACTCTGCTTCGATTGCAACAATTTTTGTTTCAGCCTTGAGTACAAAATGAAGGGTAAGTGTGGAATTTGTTCCCAATACAGCTGATTGGATGAGGGATTTCTGATAATGGTCAGCGTTTGCAAACAGATTGTATGTGCCCGGCTTAAGGTTTTTAAATGCATACAACCCGCTTGCATCTGTTTTTTGTACAGCTATTTCATTTGAGTTTTTGTACAAATAAACGCTGGCATTTTCAATGGCATTTTTTTCTTTGTCCGTTACTTTTCCTGAAATCATAGCCTGGGAAAAAGCATTCAGATTGAGGACCAATAAAGCGATGATAATACTTGAAGTTTTCATAATCTTAAAAGTTTTAGGTTTCACATTTTGATTATGAGATGCATCACATCGAAAAAATCCATAAATTTTCACGCGTTATACGCTGGGAAATACAAATTATGAGGGATAGAGAGCATTTATCTGATGGTAATCGTTCACAGCTTGAAAATTAGAATAATAAAGTCAAAAGTCAAAAAACAAAAATAAGGGGTTAGGTGTCAGGGGTTAGGAGTTAGGAGTTAGGTTTTAGGAGGGAAACTTTTCCTAAAACCTAACCCCTAAATCCTTACACCTTATCTTGATTTTGAGGAAACGATAGATTTTGCTGTAATTTTAATCAATTCTCTGTTTTCTTTTAATACTTGCAGCAAATTCTAAAAAACACTCTAATCATCTTATTTCAGAGAACACCGATTTCATAAATAACCTATTTTAATCATTATTA
>JAYENB010000113.1:0-3561 GCA_034721855.1 Bacteroidota bacterium | reverse complement strand
CGGGGCTAACACTTAACTGGCTTCCATACCATGTATCCCCGTTCGATCCTTGCCAGAAATAAGAATACGGGGGTGTCCCACCGGTCACAGCGATATTGATATTAGCTGTACCTCCAATACAAATTTGCCTGTTTCCTAATCCTGAAACAATGATTTCATTCGGAGGGGTAAGATAAATTTCCTTGCTAATCTGGCAATCATTTGCATCGGTAATGGTAACATTTTGCCAGCCTGCTGATAAATTTGTTGCTGTATCTGTATCCTGGCCATCTGTCCAGAGATAACTGTAAGGAGGAACACCGCCGTTAACAATCACCCATGCCATACCATCCGAGCTATTGTGGCATAAAGGATTCTCAGCGTAAATTGTTCCAATTATGGTATAAAACTCAACAGTAACTGTATCACTGCCCCAACATCCTGAACCATCCAAATATTCAACACGCCATATAAACTCATATACCCCATACATGTTAACGGAAACCGTTGTATTGGGATCATTTTCATTTGCAATACTTGCAGCAACAGGGCCGCTTAGTTGTTCCCAGGTTCCTTCTGTACCACTATCTGTTGAACTTCCGTCCATAACATAATCATAACTACATACCACAATATCTTCACCGGCATCGGGTTCAAGATCAGGATTCACAACCAAATTAATATCGTCTTCACCTGTACAACCATATGTGTCTGTAACCGTTACGATATAATTATCTGAATTTGATACATTAATTGTAGAGGTAGTGCCTCCATTGCTCCACAGAAAACTTGCTCCAGAACCTGCATCAAGGATAACGGGGGTATTATATTCACATTCAATAATATCTTCACCCAAATCCGGTTCGGGGCTTGGATTCACAGTCACTTCAATTTCATCACTCGCTGTACAAGACTGGTCATTGGTTACCGTAACAATATAAGTACCTGACTCTGTGACCTCAATTGTTTGTGTCGTCTCATCATTGCTCCATTCGTAAGACGTCATTCCAAGGCCTGCATCTATAGTCACGGGCACGTCATAATCACAATGTGTTTGATCAGCACCAAGGTCAACGGGAGGTGCCGGATTTACTGTTACTGAAACAGCATCTGTTCCTGTACAACCATTATCATCTGTGATGGTATATGTTAAATTATATGTGCCGGCTGATGTTGTCGAGAAATCAGGATTTTGAACATTTGTTGCAGATAAAGGGCCTGTATCGCCTGTCCATAAATGTGTACTCCATACGCCTGATCCACCGGAAGGATTTCCGTCCATAGTAAGTGTTTCTCCGGGACACATTTCTGCAGGGTCAGGTGTAATAGATGCTGTCGGATTGGGATTCGCGGTCAGCTGCATGTCGTCTTCAGCGGTACATTCGTTAACATCTGTTACAGTTACATTATAAGTCCCTGCTGAAAGTTCTGAAATATCTTCATCGGTAGAAGTATATCCTCCAGGCCCTATCCAACTATATGTATATGGTTCTGTTCCCCCTGAAGGAGTAATAGAAATACTCCCATCGGCAACCCCATAACAACTAATATCTTGTGTATTATCAATAGTTATATTAACAATATCTTGTACAACAACAATTTCTGCTATAGAACAACCAACTATACCAGGAGTGCCATCATCATCGGTAAACATAACTTGATATGTTCCTGCACCATAACCCGCTGATGAAACATCAAGTGTCGTTCCTGTTTGTCCTGTTATTGCTACTCCTTCATAGTACCACTGATAAGTTCCTGACCCAGAGGATGATGCCGTTAACATTAAATCATCAGAACATAAATTACCTGATTGTGTAACTGAAACAAGGTTAAAGGCTTCTGTTTCATTAAGAATCAAATTGTCGAAATAAAAATAAGGAAAACAAGCCCCACTATAACCACTAGGTAGAGTACAAGGCGAACCTATCATTACAGCACCAACATTGGCTGAAGGAATAAATGATAATGAAATCGTTCCCCAAGAACTAACAGGGGTGTATGTTTGAGTTGCTAAAACATACCAACCACCACCAGGACAGACTTCAGTACTATATGGTAACTGTGAGCAATTTGCATGTCCAAAAATTGTAATATCTATGGGTCCGTAATCTATTGTTCCTCCATTACAAACATTACCATAGTCATCCATTGGAGTTGATGCAATGTTCATTTCAATAGTGTATTGAATTCCAGCTGTTAATGGAGTTGGCAAACAACTACCAACATATTCTTGCCAACCGGGAGAAAATATTGCTCCAACATAAGCACTACCATCATAAGCAAAAATACCCGCATTTGTTGCAGCATCAAAATTATAACCACAATTAAAATAATCTGATGTTGCATCTGTTGCCTGTATCCATGTATCAGCACAATACAATTGGCTAAAACTACTAGTGTCATGTCAAGTTAAAACTGACGGATAAAGTTTTTTTAGTTTTATCCGAGAGTCTTTAGTTGTAAATTGCCAGTTTATTTTGGCATCTTTATTGTTCCGATGAGTTGACCATGCGTTTGTTTCTGTGATTATTTCCTCCATATTATCAATTCTTCTATTTAAACATTGACTGCTCAAAACGTTCAATTCAATTTCTGCCATATTAAGCCAACTTCCATGTTTGGGAGTGAATACAAACTCAAATTTATCCCAAATCCTTTTTGCTTCTTTTGGTTCAAAGGCTTCATAAAATGCTCCGGGAGAATGGGTTTTAAAATTATCCATTACTAATGTTATTTTTTCAGCGTTTGGATAATCCTCATCCGCTATTTCTTTTAGAAGGATTGCCCAATCAATCTTTGTCTTTTTCTCCGTTATTTTAACACGTCGCTTCCCATTCAAAGGCTCGTTCACCATAAATATATTACACATCCCTTTTCTGGAATATTCGTAATCAATTCTTTTTTCTTTTCCTTGTTCCATCGGCGTTCCTGTTCTGGTTTCCCCGATTAATTGTTTTGGCGATTCATCCATACAAACCACTGGATTCAATTCATTATAAGGACGTTTGTAAACATCCAGAACCCTCTCCATATTGGCAACAAACTCACCGTCAGAGCCAGGTGGAATAATCCATCCTTTTACTTTCCATGGTTTTAAGTCGTTTTTTTTAAAACGGTACGTACCGTTTCGTGTGAAATAGAATCAACTATTTCCAGTTCAACCATCTTGTTTGCCAACAGCCGTAATGACCATCTGGTAAGGCCTTCAGGGGGTTCACTACAGCTTAAAGCTACTAAACGAGCCTCAAAATCTCCATCCGTTTTCTTTTCATACTCACGACTTGTTGGTTTTCGTTCCAATACAGCATCGAACCCCTCTTCAACAAAACGTTTTTTTATGCGATCGATAGTTCGCATTCCAACTTTTAAAATCTTGCTTATCTCTGAATTAGTGACTTTTTCAGAGTATTCTCCCTCGTCACAATTTAAAAGAACGTAAGCATTTCTAAATTTCTGGGAAGTATGTTTGCCTTTATTAACAATAGACTTCAACTCTTCCCGCTCCTCTTTTGTTAGTGTTACTTTATATTTTACCATAATTATTTTTGGCAAAGATACAAAATATACGTCATATTACAATTG
>JAYENB010000112.1:8608-18241 GCA_034721855.1 Bacteroidota bacterium | reverse complement strand
CCAATAACGATTGCTTTATCAAAAACATCTTTATTCAATATGGTAATCATTCTTCAATTAATTCACAGGGAATTTCAATATCAGGGAATTTTTCTTTTGCCTTTTCAACAAGTTCTTTACAGGGTGAACTATAAAGAAAAAGATTCAGTTCTGGTTCAATATGAGAAGTGTCAATTTTTTGCAGCTCTACATAACTATTATCTGCATTCACAATATGCCGTACCCATTCTAATGTAGCAACATGCATAATAACCATCACTACAAGAGACACTACACGAGGAATTATTATTATGAGCACTAGTACTACATTTGGTAGCTCCTTCGCCACCTGACTCGCACTTATGGCTCTTATAATAACCTTCGATGAACCTCTGCATACTACTGATTGTTTTACTGTCATCCAATTCTGTAATATTATGTCCTACTCCAAATCCGTGGGTAACATTTTCATTTTCTACACTATCAACAAATAATTTATGTAATTCCTCAACTTCTTTAAGACCATAAAAATACCATGTTGATTCAGCATTCACATAAAAGCCATCTTCGTATAGGTAAAGCTCTGATATCTCTCCTATTTTAGGAAAATCATTTACATCTTTTTGTAAAATAAAGTATTCATACACACTGTCTTTCAAGTTTTCATATTGAATAAAAAGGTCGTTTTTCTCACTAATTAAGCTCAAAAACTTGCCTTTGTATTTTATTGGATAGCTAATTTTATCACTTAAATCACAACTTAAAAATCCAATAGAAAATATTGGAATAATAAAGGATAGAATAAACAAATTTGTTTTCATTTTTTTAAAGTTTTACGTTTTGCCCTACTTTGATTTTATACCGGAATTTTTAGCTAAATTACAAATAAATTGGCAATGTTAGCTTAGCCGGGATAATAAATTTTGATAATTTATTAAGGCGTGTTCGGGTCAATTTTTTCGCCTGGTGATATCATTTCCCTTAATTCATCAAATGTATCCTCCTTTCCGGTTTTTAAGGTAAAGCGGGACAACTTTTCTAATGTGTTCCATTTTTTACTAACCAAATTTTAACCACCAGTAAAATTAATCCCCCACTATTATGATTCCAAATTATTTATATGTTTTACAGCATGGTTTGTATATAAAAAACCTTCTCCAAAGTTCAAACTCTGAAAAAGGTTTTCAATCAAATGTTTATTTTAAAATTCGCTTTACCTGGCTTATCATCACGCCAGGGTAATTTCTTTGGCCAGGTAAACATCCTGTACGGCATGCAGCAGTTCAACACCTTCTTTGAGTGATTTCTGGAAAGATTTTCTGCCTGTAATCATTCCCATACCGCCGGCACGTTTGTTTATGACAGCCGTCATCACAACTTCCTGCAGGTCGGAATCACCTTTGGATGCACCACCTGAATTGATTAGTCCGGCACGGCCCATATATCCATTGGCTACCTGGTAACGTGTCAGGTCAATCGGGTGGTCAGTGTTGAGCTCGGTGTACATCTTTTCATGGATTTTGCTGTAATTCAATTTTTTAAATCCTCCGTCCAGGGTCGGTTGTTTTTGTTTGATGATATCTGCCTGGATAGTAGCACCGAGGTGATTGGCCTGTCCGGTCATATCTGATGAGGTATGGTAATCTTTGCCATCCACTTTGAAATCATTGTTTCTCAGGTAACACCACAAAACAGTAACCATTCCCAGTTCATGAGCTCTTTCAAAAGCGCTGGCAATTTCGGTGATTTGACGGTTGGATTCTTCAGAACCAAAATATATGGTAGCTCCAACACCAACAGCACCCATTTCCCAGGCTTCTTCAACCGAGCTGAACAAAATCTGGTCGAACGTATTGGGATACGACAACAATTCATTGTGATTGATTTTTACAATGAACGGGATTTTGTGTGCATACTTTCTGGACATGCTACCCAGCACACCCACGGTTGATGCTACAGCGTTGGTACCACCTTCCATAGCCAGTTTGATGATATTTTCGGGGTCAAAATAATCGGGGTTTGGAGCAAAAGAAGCCCCTGCAGTGTGTTCAACACCCTGGTCCACCGGCAAAACAGACAAGTAGCCTGTTCCACCAAGGCGACCATGGTCAAAAAGCAATTGCATGTTGCGCAACACTTGCGGATTACGGTTTGAGTGATACCACACACGGTCAACAAAATCCGGACCGGGCACATGCAAACGGCTTTTATCAATGCCTTTTGCTTTGTAGTCCAGTAAATAATTCGCTTTGTCTCCAAGTAATTTTACAATATCATTGTAGTTCATAAGCTTAAAATTTTTTAGGTTAATATTTCAGATTAAATTATTTAATTATAAGTAAATACTCACCGCAAAGACGGTAAAACACAAATTTATAAAATTTTTCATTAATCTGTTACAAACATTCGTTAATATTACCGAATCAGTTAATAACGGTTAACCCCGTTGAAAAATTTTCTACGGGGTTAATAAATATTAATAATAGTTAAAATCGGTTGCCTATGAGCAGTTAGCGTTTTTAGCAAACAATAAAACTGACGAACGAATCAAGGGCAGAGGCAAAGCTGTCATCCTGTGCCGTATTGCGCCGCACTGAGCCTGTCGAAGTGAGCGTAGTCGAAATAAGCGAAGCCGAAGGGTTGCTTTGACTATGCCTTGCAAGGAGGAAAAAGACGAAGTCAGTTTACTTTTGTAAATGACTGTTTTAAATACAAGCGTAACGCAGCCAGCGGACTTTATAGACAGACTCTAATTATATTAACGCTTACCCTGGCAGGTTTGTTCTACTTCATCAGGGGTAACGGGAATACGCTTCTGGCCAAGCAGACGGCTTCCTTTGTCGGTAATGAGGATATCATCTTCAATCCGTATCCCGCCAAAATCCATATAATCATCCAATTTATCGTAATTGATAAATGCAGTGTGCTTTTTATCGCGTTTCCACAATTCAATGAGTTCGGGGATAAAATAACATCCAGGCTCATTCGACAGCACAAAACCGGGCTTTAGTTCTCTACCCAGCCTCAACGCTGCTAAACCAAAAATTTCAGGGCGTTTTGTTTTATCATCGTATCCCACATAATTTTCTCCGAGGCCTTCCATATCATGCACATCTAAGCCAATCATGTGACCAAGACCATGAGGCTGAAACAAGGCATAAGCTCCCGTAGCCACAGCTTCTTCAGGGTCTCCTTTCATAATGCCGAGGTCTTTCAGCCCTTTGACAAGCACTTCTGCAGCTTTCATATGTACCCACAGGTTTGTAACACCAGGTTTCATGATTTTAGTAGCATGGTTATTAGCATCCAGTACAATCTGATAAATTTCTTTTTGTTTTTGTGTAAACTTACCACCTACCGGGGTTGTCCGTGTATGATCGGACGGGTAATGCATGGTTGTTTCGCACCCTGCATCGGCTAACATCAGGTTGCCTTCCTGCATAACTTTCCCATGATAATGATTGTGCAAAGTCTGTCCGTTTACAGAAAGGATAATCGGAAACGATGGCACCCCACCGTGAGACAAGGAAATACCTTCCATGCGGCCTGCAACTTCACGCTCCACCACACCGGGCTGAGCCATACGGATAGCTTCAGTATGCATCATGTAACCAATATCACAGGCTTTGTCAAGTTCTGCAATTTCATACTGGTCTTTGATGCTGCGCAGTTCCACGATGGCATTAATGAGTTCTTCAGATGCGTATTTATTCATCCTGTTAAAAGGGATACCCAGCACATTGTGAAAAAATATCATGTGGTCATGGCGGTAAAGGGGCGGGAAATGAATGGGGCGCTTTTTCGCTTTTGCACTTTTCAAAAAATCAGCAATGTCGCCGAATTTTCTGCTGTTTTCAACCCCCACTTCAGAAGCAAGGGCTTTTATTGTTGGCTGCGGCCCCATCCAGATGACATCATCAATGTCCACATCATCAGCAAAAATATACTCTGTATCATTATCAACATCAATTACTCCTGCCATCCCGGGAATATCCTGTCCGAAAAAATACAAAAAATTGCTGTCCTGTCGGAAGTGATATCCGTTTGCCGGATAATTCATTGGTGATTCATTGTTTCCGGGAATGAGTATTATCCCGCTGTTAACTAATCTTTTGAGCTTTTTACGTCGCTCTATATATACACTTTTCTTGAACATAACATATATTTTTTTAATGAACCATAAAGATAACAAAAAACCATAACATAAAAAATTGTGATCCCTTATTTTTTTGACAGTTTTATTTCTTTCAGGGCAGCGGGTAATTTTTTGCCACTATTAAAATGGTCTCTGCCTGCGGCCTAAATCTGCCCTGTGGCATGGGGCTGTTGTTATCCGCCCAAACAGGATTTTCCGCTGGTCAATCTGTTGCGCGGGTAAACAGCACCCCATTCCTCAGGGCAGGATACCGGCCTCCGTCAGGCTGCAAAACATAAATATACAATGCTTATAACTTCAATATTTTATAAAAATTCATTATCTGTATTTTATTTTATATTTATAGATTATTTTATTATTTTAAATATTAGCCGTTGCTAACGGTTAATAACGGTTATTAACCGTTAGCAACGATTTTATTACTTATATTCAATAAATTACAATTTAACATAAGATAATTTATTTTGAATGATTTTGCTGATTTTGGTAATTTAATGTATCTTTTATTCATCTTTTACATTATTTAAAATTAATAAAATTAAATATAGCATATTTTATTAATAATAATACTTTTTATATTTAATATTAGAATTAATTTATTCATGTCTGTCCAGAGCCTGGCGGTAAACATGAATTATTTCCTACCTGAAGCTTTTGGGATGGATGATTTTTACCGATTCGCCGTATGACAGGATTTCCATGCGAAAATCGTAAGTCGGGCGCAGGTGTAGTATTATTCTTAGGCGCTGATGTTATTTCCTCTTTTTGGGAGGTTTTCTTGGATGAGGAAATGTACTAAGGTTTTCAGATGAAAATAAGGTTGATTAGCGATAATAGGAGATTTTATCTCGAATAGGATTTTCCCTTTTCATTAGAGATAAATTGTATATTGAAGATAAAATAAACCTTATTTATTCTTAATAAACCTCAGTACGTCAAATGACTTAATTAATTCTATCCAACCCTATTACCTTATTTGATTTGTAAAAACCTATTTTTTTTAATTTTGAGAAAATAATTAAAATGAAAATCAAATACAATAATCTTTACGTTCATTTTGTCTTTACAACCAATCAAAGACGACCATTAATTAAAGAGGAATTCAGGGAACGTCTGGAAAAGTATATTACGGGCATTGTCCATAATCATTCATCCCGACTTGTCAATACATTTATAATCAACCCGAACATCATAAAAAGGTTACCTATAAGGAAGAAAATGATGAGTTGATCAAATATTATCAGGAAACATTGATCATAAATAAATGAAATAATGTTTGGGATCAGAGTGGAAGAAATAAAATCTCAAATAATTGCCCCTGATATATTACAGAAATTAAATAAAATTACCCTTGATTTGTTACAAATTATGACTATATTTACGCCATAAATATTACATATATTAATGAATATAAACCTGTAAATATTACAAAAATGAAATTAAAACGCTCTGCATATCAGAAATTACTGAATTGGAAAAATTCAGATATACGCAAGCCTTTATTGATTAGAGGAGCACGTCAGGTGGGAAAAACAAGTCTTGTCAGGATGTTTTCAAAGGAATTTACGTATTACGCAGAATTAAATCTTGAAAAATCTTCAGACAGGAAATACTTTGAAACGGATGATACGCATAAGCTTATTAATGGTATTTTCCTAAAAAATGACATTATTGATGACGGAAAGCCTGTTTTGATTTTTATTGATGAAATACAAGCATGTCCTACTGCGATAAAACAGTTACGCTTCATATATGAACAACGCCCCGATATATATGTGATTGCAGCCGGTTCATTGTTAGAATTTGCCCTTAAAGAGATTCCCCATTTTCCCGTAGGCAGAATACAATACCTGTACTTATTTCCAATGAATTTTTCAGAATTTTTATTTGCCAGGGGAAATAAGGCCTTATCAGAAGCGTATCATTCTGTTCCTGTACCTGAATATGCTCATGATACACTACTCGCTGAATTTCATGAATATGCAATGATAGGCGGTATGCCGGAAATAGTAGCTGTGTACCTTCAAAAAAAGAATCTTACATTGCTAAAGGAATTGTTTTCGGGATTGTGGCAATCATATAAAGATGATGTTGAAAAATATGCCTCAAATAACACACAACGTCAGGTAATAAGGCATGCTATTGATACAGCCCCTTATGAACACGGCAGAATAAAATTTGAAAAGTTTGGAAAATCAAATTACAGGTCGCGTGAAATGGGAGAAGCATTCAGGGCTTTGGATATGGCACGGATTATCCGTTTAATATATCCAACGAATGATACAGAACCTCCGCTGCATAGGAATTTTAATAAGCGTCCCAGGTTACAGTTTTTAGATATCGGTCTGCTTATCAATGCGCTGAATATGCATTATGAGTTAATTAATATTACAGATTTGAATAATGTAGCCAAAGGCAGAATAATTGAGCAGTTGCTGGCTCAGGAAATCATAAGCATATACCAGGAAGAATCATACACGCCATGTTTTTGGGTAAGGGAAAAAGCCAATTCAAGTGCGGAGTTGGATTTAGTCTATCAATATAAGGACATGATTCTACCGGTAGAGATGAAATCCGGAAAACAGGGGCGTTTGCGTTCACTTCACCAATTTGTTGAATTGTCACCGCATCCGTATGCCATTCGGTTATATGCCGGTGAATTTAATATTGAAAAAGCCAAAACACCTTCTGGAAAAGATTATATGCTCATGAACCTGCCGTATTATCTTGCAGGGAAGCTTCCGGAGTATGTGACGTATTTTATTCAGAAAATCTGATAGTTGAATTTATACTGAAGGAAATATAGTTGGGGAAGAGCTGATGGGGCTTTTCTATAGAATTATCCAGAATTATTTTTAATGAGTAACCGGAAGATTACCTAAGTTATCTTATTGTTATTGCTTAAACCCTATGTGAAATCCTATGTGTTCTACTGTGCCTATGTGGTTCCACGCCTGTATCTGCCCCGTTTTTTGAACCACAGTAGGACACATAGAAACACATAGATTTGAGATTAAGAATAATAATAAATTTTTACATAATAACAAAAAAACATCCGTATTATTTTTTATCATATCTTTCAGATACATGATGCTAAGATAAAAAAATCTGTGATAATCTGCAACATCCGCGGAAATCAGTATTCTATTTTTCTTTCTTTCGCTCTTGAGTTTTGGGATTTATTTTGATTTTTGCCGTGCAATATTCAGGGCAATAATAAAAAGACAGTACCTGAAAAGTCATCTTTTTCCCAGTCAAGTTTAAGTTTTACGGGGCAATTGTTACCGCTTATGGGTTGGTTATCATTGTCGTAACCAAAAGTAATTGTAGCAGATTTGTTTGCTGATGGAACTCTGTGTAAAATGATACCTGATGTGGGTTTCCAGTCGCATATTTGTTTGTGAACGACTTCCTGTGTAGTTTCAGTGTAAAATAATTCGGACTGTCTATTGGTTCCCCACCATACCAGATTTGAATATGAATCGGCAGAGCCTAATCCGGCGTTTGTTACAACCAACTCTCCCGGTGCTCCTGTGAATGTTCTTTTTCTGTTAACGCTCCACGATACAGTGGTATTGTCTTCAAATTCAACCTCTAACTGTCCTGTAATTTTATGACTAACAGAATTTACTGATGTCCCAAGATTGAATAAATAATCACCTGTAAGATTTTCAAAAGTACGCATTCCGTTTAATATAACTGTTTTTTCGGTTGCTGTTTTTGTAATATCTATGTTAATGTAATTTACAATAACCTTGGTTTCTGTCGTACCCCAAGATGTATTAATGTTTTTCTTAACAGTTGCGTTACCATATCTTGTATATGTATTGGAACAATTAGCCCCGTTAAATGTTATAGAATAATTAATTGTGTCATTTACAACACTACTGGAGTCAATGGTAACATTGCACGGTAACCCTTTAAAATTTTTATCTGAACCACTGGACAGTACATCATTAATTTCATTTAAAATATCGTTAGATGATGTCTCTACTAATCCCTGATCCTTTGATAATTGCTGAAGTGAAGAAGTATCCGGGTCCTCTTCTTTTTTGCATCCTGTTAGGTTAAAAACCATTACTGCCAAAAACAAGATAATAATCCTGATTGTTTTTTTTGTTTTCATGATTTTTTTGTTTTTTTTAGGTTAATAAATCATTTGTTGTCAAGTTTCACAAGGTTGTTTCCGTCAAAAAGCCAGACAAGTTATGAAAACTTGAATTATAATTTTGTTTCAAAATCAGTATTTTATTTTTAAATTCAAAAGGAGTTTGATTAAATATTTACTTTCAGTGATTTTGTGTCGTCATTCGGCAATATTAAAGCGAGCTTTATATTGCTCTCATTCCTATCAAAATTCATGTTTTAAAACATACCATTTTTCAATAGCATCAAAAGGCGTTTTTACGTTTAGTTCCTTTCTTAAACTCCCATGCCTTCTGTATAAGATGTAATGTAAAAGAAAATTTATTAGAGCGCTATTCATTTCTTGTTTGTTTTTATATTCTTCTTTAAGAATAGTACCCTTTTTTATTGTACCATTTGCTCTTTCAACTCCCGAATCAAGTTCCCGAAACAAGGTCGGGACAGGTCGGGACAGGCTATTCCGTTTGTTTTCGGAGTTTTAGGTTTAGTAAGCCGATATGCCAACCGCTTATGCGTAGCCGTACCATACCGTATAACCACCCGGATGCATTGCATGTCTGGATAACAGAGTTTGTGAGTATGGGTATTGATAATTCTGCCAATCCTTACAATAATATGGCAAGTGTGGAGGATTATGCGAATATTACTACTCAATCTAATTGATGTAGGTCACCAGATTTTATTAATGGTATATCATCTTCTGTGATGGTGTGGAAATTTTTGTAAATACCCGGGTAACCTGTAACAGTTACCTGTGTCATTCCACGCTCAGTTTTAATTATATATTTTGGCTCTATTAAAACATCTCCTGATGATTTACTAAGTGCATTATTTACAGCATTACTCTTAATAATAGACAACGAATTATTACTTGCATGCATTTGTGAAGATTCACCTGTGATTTTTTCATTTTTCACTTCGAGTTCTGCAACAACAGGTAATTGTAGTATTCCACTACTATTAATGTTTTGGGTTTTGGGGGTCAATGTTAATGTGCTACATGATATAAATATGACAAAAGAGATAATTAAAATTATAAGTTTTCTCATAACATTTTAGTTTGATTTAAAGCTTAAAATTAAATAAAGTAATAAACTTTCAAATATATATTATACTGTTAAATTATTTGTAATTCGCAATAGACCAGAAATTATTACATGATCGTATTATAGCCTTTTTTCTAATTTCGAGAAAAATTCTTGTTCACTGTTTGTGCCTCCTTTTAATTTTATTATTGGTTTATTCGTTTGCTTTTCAAATTTATAATTTTTAAAATTACAAAACCATTCGTTAAATCCTTACAGATGTTATTAATAAATCTTATTCAAAATAAGGTTAAAATCCTTGTCCTG
>JAYENB010000112.1:0-8508 GCA_034721855.1 Bacteroidota bacterium | reverse complement strand
CTTATTTTTTCCGAAAGAAAATCTTTAGCGGCACACCGGTAAAATCAAAATATTTTCTGAGTTGATTTTCAAGGTAGCGGTGATAAGGTTCCTTGATGCCTTTCGGGAAATTACAAAAAAAGGCAAACGCCGGGGCATGCGAAGGCAACTGGGTGACATATTTTATCCGCACATAAGCATTCCGGTACACAGGTGGTTTATGAGACTCCAGTACCTTTGCCAACATTTGGTTCAGTTTGTTGGTGGTGATTCGTTGTTTGCGTCTTTTATACACCTCTATGGCTTCACTGAGTACTTTGTGGATACGCAATTTTGTCAAAACTGATGTAAAAATTACCGGCACATCCGTAAAGGGGGCTAACCTTTCCCTGATGGCAGCTTCATAGTTTTTAACTGAGTTGGTTTCTTTCTCCACCAAATCCCATTTATTCACAACAACAACCACCCCTTTGCTTTTGCGCTGCACCAGTCTGAAAATATTAACATCCTGGGCTTCTATCCCGCGGGTAGCATCCAGCATCAATATGCACACATCTGAATTTTCGATGGTCTTCACCGATCGCATGACCGAATAAAACTCTAAATCCTCATGCACTTTATCCTTGCGCCGCAAGCCGGCAGTATCAATCAATGCAAAATCAAAGCCAAATTTGTTGTACTTAATATTCACTGCATCACGCGTGGTACCCGGAATTTCTGTTACCAGCGTACGATCTTCGCCCAGCAGCGTATTAATGAGTGATGATTTTCCAACATTTGGCCTGCCTATAACCGCAAAATGTGGTAATGCTTCGGTAGGTGTTTGTGTTTCCTCAGCCACGGGCAACAAATCGGTTACCACATCCAGTAAATCTCCTGTTCCACTACCATTGATTGATGATATAGCAACAGGTTCCCCCAGCCCCAGGTTATAAAATTCATACACATCATTATGGCGCATATTGTTGTCAACTTTATTCACAGCAATGACCACCTTTTGCATTGATTTTCGCAACATAGCAGCTACCTGATCATCCAGTGCAGTAATACCCGTTTCCACATCAAGCATAAAAATGAGCACATCAGCTTCTTCTATGGCTATGCGAACCTGCTTTTTGGTTTCTTCTTCAAACACATTGTCTGGATTTTCAACATAACCGCCTGTATCGATCACTGAGAATGTACGTCCGTTCCAGACACAGTCACCATAAATCCTGTCTCTGGTCACCCCACTCAGATCATCCACAATAGCGGTTCTCCTCTCTGTGAGCCGGTTGAATAAAGTGGATTTCCCCACATTTGGCCTTCCAATAATGGCCACGACTGAAGCACTCATATATTTTCAATTTTTTGTATTATACAATAGGGTTTAGGTGTTAGGAGGGAAACTTTTCCTAAATCCTAAAACCAAAACCCAAAAACCTAACACCTAAAACCTCTCATTTCGGGTTGGTAACTCATAAGTAATCGATTTTAACTATTATTAATATAACCCTTTATGACTGATTATTTATTCCAATTTCAAACTACGAAGTTATTATTTTTTACATTTAATCATTGATAGCCAAATTGCCTCAACATTTGATCGTCATCACGCCAGTCTTTCTTTACCTTCACGTACAGGCCGAGGTACACCTGTTTTCCGAAAAACGCTTCAGCATCTGCCCTTGCCATTTGCCCGACTTTTTTCAGGGCGGCACCTTTACGTCCAATGATGATGCCCTTCTGTGAATTGCGTGTTACAAAAATAGTGGCTTCGATGCGGATAATTTTCTCTTCTTCTTTAAAAGAATCTATCACCACCTCAACCGAATAAGGTATTTCCTGCCGGTATTTAATCAGGATTTTTTCCCGAATAATTTCAGACACAATAAACCGTTCGGTTTTATCAGTAAGTTGATCTTTGGGGAAAAACGGCGGATTCTCAGGTAACCGGGCAAGAATTTCCAGCAACAAACGCTCCAGGTTATGCTCCTTTAACGCCGACATGGGAATAATTTCCGCTTCCGGAACAACCTCTTGCCAACGCTGCATCAGGGCAGTAACCTCTTCCTGGTTACTGAGATCAATTTTATTTACCACAATAAGCACAGGCACATTTGCCTCTTTAAGGCGATCTACATAGTGCTCATTTTTCATGAATTTCTCTACCACATCGGTCACATACACAATGACATCGGCATCTTCAAAGGCTGTTCCAACAAAAGACATCATGTTTTCCTGCAGGCGATAAGCGGGTTTGATGATACCCGGCGTGTCTGAATACACAATTTGAAAATCATCACCATTGACAATCCCCAGAATGCGGTGCCGTGTTGTTTGCGATTTAGAGGTAATGATGGAGACTTTCTCTCCTACCATTTTGTTCATAATGGTGGATTTTCCAACGTTGGGATTTCCCAAAATATTAACAAACCCGGATTTATGGCTCATGACAGATGTTTTGGTGACAAAGGTAGCGAAAACAAGTGTTTTTGGCAATCTATTAATGATACCTGCATTTATATTCACTGACAGTACAGAAATTCATTAAAACAAAAAGTTATATTACTTAAACGCAGCTTCAGACAAGCCTTCATTATCAAGTCGTAATTTGTCAAAATAATCCGGTACTTTTTTTCCTGTCAGTTTATCCACATACAGTTTGGCAAGGTATTGACTAAGCATAAATCCATGACCACTCAATCCAATGAATAAGCCTTTTCCAGGATCCACAATGTACCTGGGTTCGACATAATCTCCAGCCCAGACAGCCTGAAATCCTACGCTTGACAAATCTGGAATCCAATCAATAAACACTTCAGACACAATGTTCATAAAAGCTTTGGAATTTATTTTCAGGTTTTTATCACTTTCCTGTGGTTCCACAGCCGGTGATGCACATCCAATAACCTGTCCTGTTTCGCCAAGCTGCTGCCCATATACAGCAGAAAACCCTTTGTAATTCTGCCTGTCAATCATCATTGGTAAAGGCTTATTATCAACCCCCATAAAAGGTATTCGCCGGGTAATAAAAGCCTGGTGCCTGACGGGATAAATACCTGTATAGATGTCAAGTTTCCTGGCAAATTTGTCGGCTTCATGGCCAAGGGCATTGACAAAATGTTCCGTTTCATATTCCACATACGTACCGTCATGCAGTTGCACCAGTGCGATGACATTTTTACCATGTTGGTGCAGGTCAATCAAATTGCAATCTTCTTCAATGCTTCCTCCTGCTTTCACTCCCAGGTAGCGGATGACATCCAGTGTTTTTCCCGGTGTAGCCTGCCAGCAATCGTTAGTCACGAGGGCAGCTTTGTATTTTTTTAATGTGGGATTGAAATGGGGAGAAATGTATTTTGAAAAATCTTGAGTTTCAATCATGAATGCATCGCTCCATTGACGTGAAGCATCCAATGATTTATATGTAGCATCATTGTGAGCAAAACTGACGTAGTTGATATCACGGTAATCAATGTTGGATATTATTTGCAGTTCTTCAAATATTTTCTTGTTATTGATGGCAATATCAGCTAATGCAGGCAATGAAAATGCGGGCCTTCCCCCGGCAATATTTCTCCATGAAGAACCTCTTCCTTTATTGATGAGTACAGGTTCTAATCCAGCTTCTGCCATATAACGGAATAAGCCGGAACCTGCCATTCCTCCTCCTGCAATCAGGCTTTTAACTTTGATTCGCCTCAGCTTATTATCGCCTTTTACAGGGATAATCTTTTCAGCCTCCGGACGTGGATACATTTCCGACATAACAAGCTGATTAGACATGGGAGCCCTTGGGGTAGATTCGCCTGTGATTTCAATACCATAAGGCCCTATCATCTGACGCAGCCTTTTAACACAACGGGTTCCACGGCATGGCCCCATCCCCAGCCTTGTTGTGTGTTTTATTTCATCAATGGAGATGAATTTTCTGTCCCCGACAACTTCCAGGATTTCATTTAGCTTTACATCTTCACAATGACAAACGTAAGTTTCCGCATGGGATTTATCCTGTCCGGATGTCAATTTCAGCGGTTCAGGGTAATTTTCCTTCACAATAAATCCCCTGGCTTTCATCAAATCTTCACCATGGATATCAAAGGTTTTTACACGAGCAACATTGGTTTTATTGGGTTTTTTCAATATTTTCTCAATTTGTCCTTCCCCGATTTTTTTACCCTGATTGTTTACAATGAAAACTTCTTTCCCGGCTTCAGCTTCATATTCAATCGGCAAGAAAAGCCAGTCTTTTTTCAGGTTATAGCCAAAAATAGCAAGGCCCGGACACTGACTAACGCATTTCATGCATCCGGTACATTTATCATAATCAATGTGGGGAGCAGTGCTAGTGGACGATTTCGTAATGGCACCAAAGGGACAGGAAAAAGCACAGGGGTTGCAGGCAAATCCATGCAAACAATCAATCAAAACAAATGGCCGTTTCCATGCCCGTTCTTTCGACGGCTTATAAGGTTCATCCAGTACGCGTACCGGTTCTTGCTGTGAATCATAATAATCTTTTGATATTTGCAGGAATTGGTTGTAATCGTATTTCACTTTCAGGTTATTGAGGATTTCATACGCCACCTGTTTGCCACGCAAAACGGCACTGGTTCCCTCACCTATACGCAATGCATCGCCGGCAGTTTGCATATCACGTCCAAAAATTTCTTCTCCTTTTTCTTTAAGCTGGTCATCCGTGATAAGGCCTGTACATACATTGATCGCATCAATACTGTAAATTTCTTTTTCAGTTCCGGGAATCGGTTTGAAGTTTTCTGCCCTGGCAATGACAGCACCAATGACACCGGAATAATCTTTATTGGGAATGGCTTTTAACAATGTATATCCTGTCATTATTGGAATTCCAAGACGCCTTACGCGGTTGGCCTGAACAGGAAACCCACCTTCATGTGGCATGGCTTCAATGATGGCTTTCACATTGGCTCCTGCCTGCATAAGCTGGTAAGATGTGAGGTATCCAATGTTTCCTGCACCAATGGTAAGCACATTTTTACCGAGCAGGGTAAATTCGGTGTTCATCATTTTCTGAATCACGGCAGCGGTATAAACACCCGGCACATCATCGTTTTCAAATCCTGGCACAAAAGGTATCGCTCCTGTGGCAATGATTAATTGGTCGGCAAGCACAAAAAAGATTTCTTCTGTTTTGATATTTTTTACAGCGATGCGTTTGCCTTCAAGGATATCCCACACAACAGAATTCAAAAAAATGCCTGATTTATTGTCACCGGCAAGTATTTCTGCAATATCAAAACCACGCATACCCCCATATTTTTTTTCTTTTTCAAAAAAGAAAAATTGGTGTGTCTGCATCACAAACTGTCCCCCGATTTTCTGGTTGCTGTCGATGACAATGTTATCCACATCATATTGATTCAGCACTTCACGGGCAGCCAAACCTGCCGGTCCTGCACCAATGATAACCACACTGGTACGGTAGGTATTATACGGGTTTGTTTTTACAGGTTCTGCATCGGGTTGATAATCTTTTGGAATTTGTTTTACTTCCTTAACGTTATCCACCTTAGTAATACATATTCGCTTGACTTTTCCATCCACCAGCATTTCGCAGGCACCACATTTTCCGATGCCACATTCCAGGGAACGATTTCTGTTTTTTACTGATTTTGAATGCACAGGAAAACCAGCCTGATGTAAGGCAGCTGCAATGGTAAATCCTTTTTCGGCACGAACAATATTCCCCTCATACCTAAAGCTGCATATTTCAGCTTCCGGGACATGAAGGATAGGATGTTTATCAATTTTATGCATAACAATTATATTTCAACTTTAACATGCTAAAGATGAACATAATTAAATTATCAACCAATGAGTTTTATCAGGTTTTCAGAAGTTGTAACTACTCAGCCGTTATTTAACCTGTTTTGCCACAGATTGCACAGGTTAAATTTATACGATTTTGAATCCCACAAAGACACCAAGTGCACGAAGAAAATCAATACTTTGTGAACTTTATGGCTTTGTGGGAGAATATCACTTTTTATCTTTTTACATGTATAATTTCCAGGATCAGGTTCTTCAACCATCAGCATAATTTTTATATTAATCTGTGTTAATCCGTCTCCACTGAGTTCCGCCGGACAAGGTCTGTGAAATCTGTGGCATATACGTGTTTATTAATACATTAAAAGCTGCTGAGTAGTAACCAGAAGTTTAATAATATTATAGTGTAAAGGTAAGTCAAAGACAAAAACCTTTCATTTAACAAACTACCACAAAAATTAATTTTTTTGTTCTAATTCATTAAAATAAGCCCTTAATTTATTTTTCCTGTCTTCTGGAATTTTATGCCATTTAACACCCTGTACAGCTCCATCAATGGCAAACAGGATACTCCGACCTGCATTTTTGTCAATTTGTTTTACTCTTGCAAAAGCCTCTTCAGAACCAACTTCTTTCAATTCTTCCAGGCTATTGATTCCTACATTTTCAAGTTTTAATTCCAAAACTTTACCGACGTTTAATGATTCACTTAATTTTGTCATTTTAATAATCCTTTTGGTTTAAAATATTATCTTTCGTAACTAATCAGTATCAACAAAAGTAGCTCCTCACCGCAAAGACGGAGAGACGCTAAGTCACGATTGCACGATTTCGATAGCACGATGTCATACATTCATACTGTCGTTACATCGTCCCATCGCCCTATTGTGCCTTCTCGCTATCGTTCCATCATGCTTTCGTGCAATCGTGCTATCGTTATTTGATGGTAAGCGATTTAATTCTTCTTTTTCCATTTCTTAGCGACTTTGCGTCTCAGCGGTAACAATTAAATGTACCTGACTATTCATTATCTTTCAAATACAATGTAAAATTATAAAATAAAAACATATTTAAAAATATATTTTCTAAACGATACGTTAATATTATATTTCACAGTATGTTTTAGCTAATTTTTATAGATATTACTTATACCATATGAATATATCAGACACAATTCGTGGTCTTACTTCATTCAACCACTTAAAATTTTCAAATCTTATGTCCAGAGGGTTGGTATCTTCTTCCGGTATCATGGAGCCATCCGGTTTCCCGACATAAGAAATGCGTTCAATTTTCCCGTCTTGTCGAAAAACAGTCATTTCAGAGCTTTTTTCTTCGTTGACACCAATGATGTCTTCTGAACCTTCATCTCTTACATAATATATGGTTCTGGCATTTTCGGGGATAAAGATTTTCGATAATTCATTGTGTTTCATTTGACCATACATATTTTTTCCGCTAATCTGGGAAAACCGGATACTGTCTTCCTGCATAACAATGAGAGCATTGCGCAACATGTTGATGCTGTCAGCTTTTTTGTTTTTAAGAAACAGCTCAATGGTATCAGCGGTTATTTGGTTTTCTTCAGACCATAATACCGGGTCATGGTACATTCTGATTAATGAATCACTTTCAGTGTAAATCAATGAATCGCATCTTCCCTGCATATCAGATTTAAACATTTGTACTTTATAGTAGGTTTGAATGATTCGATTATCAAGTGAATCTGTAAACAGGAAAACGGTATCGCCATGAATGTACGTGGTATCATCATTTTCATAATACATTACCAGTGCAGAATCTGTCATCATGGAGCGGTCTTCAATGTCGTTGTATTCAGCGTAATTGCCACTACCGGCAAAATTTTCCAGCGTATCAAGCAAATACACATTCCACCATGCTTTACCATCGCCTGTTTTGTTGTTATAAAATATGGAATCTGCCCATAATGTCTGTGATTGTTGATACACAACGGTATTTTTTCCAAATGCGGATAAGTCATTTTTAGTATCGTACCATCCGGTGATGCATTCAATGCGGGATGAATCTGTAAGGATGGTTGTGGGACCAAGGAAATCCGTTATTTCATTGTTTGTGTTGTATTTAAGGCTATCAGCATCAATTATATAATCGGGATGGACAAGATGAACAGAATCCACAGCGTAATAATCTTCGCTTTCGGGATAATAGTATCCTTTTAAACTGGTCATCTCAATTTCCTGATGCAGAACTTTCCCGCCATCAAAGAAATAACCAAAGTTGGCCTCTCTGTCATAGTTTAATGAATCTGTAAACACCCTGGACTGTTTATGGATGAGAACGACGGAATCCCTTACTTTGGCTATTTTTGTGTTTCCACTATACGACATAAACCGTCCGGTCATTACCAGGGAGTCTCCCTGCTCCATTTTCACATTACCAAAGGCATCCATGGAATTGGTAGGCGCATAAAACCATGCACTGTCGCAATACATAAAGGCATCATCATGTTTAAATCCCACATTCCCGATAAGACGCCTGGCGTTGATTCCCGATGATTTGTCGAAACTGGCTTTATCAGCAGAAATGATTTGTATTTTTTTATTTTCCTGTCCATGTGAAACAACTACCAGCATAAACAAAACAACACCGGGCAATATATATCTCAAAAGATTCGTAATCATTCACAGTATATTTATTTAACATCAATTTCTTAGTTTATACATTTTTATAATTTCTAATTGACCTAATTGACCTAAT
>JAYENB010000111.1:0-3604 GCA_034721855.1 Bacteroidota bacterium | reverse complement strand
GGCTTGGTGGAAAATTTTGTTATTTTTACTTTTTAGACTGAACTCATTGGTCATTTTTTAGATTAATTAGAGCAATTAGAAATTAGGTCAATTAACAGTTATTTAATTTTAAAATGTGAACAGTTACAATAAATCCTAAATTCTAATATCCAAATACTAAACAAATTCAAATGATGAAAAATCAAAATTCAAAACAATAATGAAAATTTTTGCATCAATAATAACTAAATCAGAGTAGGTTGGAGTGAGTAGCATAGTTTTGAACATTAATAATCCGTCTTCATTTCATCCGTCTTCACTTCATCCGTCTTCACTTCATCCGTCTTCACTTCATTACGCCGGACAAGTTTACGCCGGACAAGTTATGTTAATTAAGAAACGCTATACTAGTCTTTCACCCTTCTTACCACATCAATGATGGTTCCATCCACCCATTTAATGGCAGCCACAATGTCATCGGCAATTTCTGGTTTTTTGGGTTTTCCGCAGATATGTTCAGCCTCTTCTTTCAACTCCTGAATGCTGCGAATGGGCAAATCACTGCCTTTAAGTTTCTCTACCAGGTCTTTTCGTCTTGGGTTGATAGCGATACCGCGTTCTGTTACCACCACATCAATCAGTTCTCCTGGGCCTGAAATGGTAGTCACTTCATCCACTACCACCGGAATCCTGTCACGGAATAATGGTAATGGCAATATCACGGTTTTTGATAAAAGGCAATTCTGCCATCCACCAAGGCCATGCAAAAGATATCCATCAGAATGCGTTACCACATTTGCATTGAAATTCACATCCACTTCGGTAGCACCAAGCACAACCACATCTACAATACCGGCAAAATTGCCTTTGCCATGATAATTGTAGCTGGTAAAAGGACTTGTCCACACGTGTGCAGGATTATCGCGCATAGACCTTACACCCTCAAGGTCAAACGTCTGACCATCGAGAATATAATCCACCAAGCCTTCTTCAAGCATGTTAACAAGGTATTTGTTGCTGCCACCACGTGCAAAGCGTGCTTTGATGCCTTTTTCACGCATAATGTTGGCAAAATACTCGCCTACTGCCAGGGATGTCCCGCCGGCACCTGATTGAAATGAAAAACCGTCATGAATGATACCGGTTTGTTCACAAAATCTGGCTGTCAATTCGGCAAGATAAAGCCTATCGGGGCTTTTTGTTATCCTTGTTGTGCCTGAAATAATCTTTTCGGGAATCCCGATTTTTTCCATTTCAACGGTATAATCCACATAATTTCCCTGAATCTGCCATGGGATGCATGGAAACTCCACCATGTTGTCTGTTGCCACAATCACTCTGTCAGCGTATTGGGAATCTGCCAGGGCAAAACCAAGCAGCCCGGTAGCAGAATCACCATACAAACCGTTGGCATTGCCAAACGAGTCAGCACAACCGGCACCAATCATGGCAATATCAATTTGCACATCGCCGTCCTGTATGCCCTGGTATCGTCCGCCATGCGAGCGTAAAATACCGGTACCACGCATTTTACCGAGGGATGTAAATCTTCCCAGCGGGCCGTTCATGCTGCCTTCAATGTGATGAATTGTGCCGTCCTCAAGGTATTGCAACAAATGTTCATGACAGGGAAATGATGCCGATGGCACCCATGTAATGTCCTTCACTCCCATTTTCTTAACAACATCAAACAACATGTTGGCCAGCAAATCACCATTACGGAAATGATGATGCGTTGATATGGTCATCCCGTCCTTCAATCCGCATTTCTTCAATGCTTCTTCAAGGTTTTTCACCTGCTTGTTACCATCTTCAGGATAATCAGCATACGTTGCAATTTTCGGTGCATGTTTTCTTCCTGTAGGGCGGTGTTTGCCAACGCCTTTGAAAGGCACTTGTTTCTGTCCGTTTATTTCATCAGGGACCATGCGTCCCAATGCATTTTTTATCAATTTAGCTGACATATGCTTTCCTCCAGTCTTTTGAAATGAGATTAAACTTTAAAGCCAATTCGATGGTTTTATTGGCACGTTTTACCACAGGCGGGTCAATCATTTTGCTGCCCAGTGCCACGACACCAAGGCCTTTTTCTTCAGCTTTCATGGCTGCATCTGCAATTTTGCATGCCTTTTCAATTTCTTCTTCCGTTGGCTTAAAACAATTTTTAATAACAGGAATTTGCCGTGGATGAATGCATCCCATACCTTCAAATCCCATCATTTTTGAATTCATCACATTTTTTGTCAATCCCTCAGTATCCTCCACATCTGAAAACACGGAATCAATGGGTTGTACCCTGGTCGCTTTTGCGGCATTTACAATGCGAAAACGTGCCCATTCAGATTCTTTACCTTCTGATGTACGTTGAGTGCCCAAATCAGCCGTATAATCCTCAAGCCCAATAGCAAGGGCAACAACGGATGTGTGGGCTTTTGCAATTTGATAGGCTTTTTCAATCCCCAATGCCGACTCAATGATGGGCATGATGTACACCGGATTTTCAGGGTTGATGTTTTTGATTTCCCGGGCTACTTCTTTAATGTATTCAGCAGACTCTGCTTTAGGAACCAATACCAGGTTTGTATTATGGGGAATCACAAATTTCAGGTCTTCGATGCCCATTTTCCCCTGGTTGATACGCACCATACGTTCAGCGCCGTAAAAATTTAACACACGCAATGTATTTCTGACAAGCAGCCTGGCTTCTTTTTTCCTTGCCGGTGATACAGAATCCTCCAGGTCAAGTATCACACCATCCGGGCAATGTATGCCGGCATTGATCATCAGGCTGGGTTTGTTACCAGGCAAATACAAGCGGGTAAACCTGAAGCGGTCGGATTTGGTAGCATACTTGTTGTCAGGATTAAAACGCGGCAAATATTCCTTATCCGTGTCGATAAGCTGTTTGATGGCTGCCTCCATACGTGCGGCAATAATATAATCAAGCGCTCCGGAATCCGAAATATCCACACTGGCATGTTTGATATCAAAGTGTTGTAATATATCATTTACAGTAGCCAGGATGTCATCACCATACATCGCCTTCACTTTACTTTTTAGGTTTATCTCAAGGCCTCCTTTATCAGGTAATTCCAGTTTTATCAGACAGTCAGACCTGACTTTCGGGCCCTCATTGCCTGCTATTGCTATTTTCTTTGTCATATTTCTTCCAAATTGATTCTTCACAAAGATAAAAAACAGACCGGCAAAATACAAAGTTTGTAATTAATCAGTACTCGCCCCTGGAAAAAAATAGGGGAACTTCAAAATAAGGTGTTAGGGGTGTTAGGTGCTAGGAGGGAAACTTTTCCTAAATCCTAACTTAGATAAACCTCGTAGGTTGAATAACCAACGGGGTAAACTAAAAATCCTAAATCCTAATTTTTAAATACTAAACAAATTCAAATGATAAAAAATCAAAATTCAAAACAATATGACCTGGAACTTTTCTTTTTGCCAAAAATGTCAGAATATTTGTTAAAAAACTTCCCAAAACTATTGCCAATATTGAAGACAGTAAACAACTAATTAAAACATCAGGGTCGGTTGGTGCTAATTAGTGTCTGTCCATAATGTCCGATTTCTGCGTTACGCTCGTATTTAAAACAGTCATTTACGAAAGTAA
>JAYENB010000110.1:0-18298 GCA_034721855.1 Bacteroidota bacterium | reverse complement strand
TCCGTCTTCACGGCGTTCCGCCGGACACGGTCAGCGGGAATCCGTGCAAATTTTATGCAAATGAGGGCAGAGCCAAGCTTGCTTGAGCTATGCCGAGTGCAGCCAAAATTATGGAATCTGCGGCAATTTGGGACAACATTTGGATGGAGGTTCAGGGCTAACGGCCGTAAATTGTCTTGCTTTTATAGAATATCAGTTTTCAGCGGTAAGATTTCACATTAACTTAAGTTTTCCCTGTTTTAAGCTCGGTAATTTTTTGTATTTTCATGCAATGAACAAAACTATGCCTATGATCACAAAAACACGCATTGTTGCCTCCATTGGTCCGGCATCAAACGATAAAAACATCCTGCTGGACATGATAAAAGCGGGTATGAATGTGGCCCGCCTGAACTTTTCACACGGCTCTTACCAGGGGAAACTGGAAGTGCTGGCCCACCTCAGGGAACTACAGGAAGAAACCGGATTACATATTTCCGTCATTGGTGATTTGCAGGGACCTAAATTGCGTCTTGGTGCATTGCCGGATGATGGCATCCGCATAAAAAACGGGGAAACTGTTCACTTCACCACGAATCCGGATAAAACAGGCGAATCTGTTTACCTGGTTAATTATGACTCTTTTGCCAGGGATGTAAAACCCGGAGACAGAATACTCATTGATGACGGCACCATAAAGCTTGAAGCCACAAAAACCAACCGCAATGATAGTGTTGAAGCCAAGGTGCTTTCGGGAGGCACGCTTCTGTCGAAAAAAGGCATCAACCTGCCGGACTCAAGCTTATCCCTTCCGGCCATAACAAATAAAGACAAAGAAGACATTAAATTTGCTGTGAAAAACAAAATCGACTGGTTTGCCCTGTCTTTTGTTCGCAGCAGTAAGGACATCAGGGAATTACGTGCCCACCTTGATGATTGTCATTGTAACGCCCGCATTATTGCAAAAATTGAAAAACCTGAAGCTGTGGAGGATATTGATGCCATTACAGATGCTGCAGATGGCATTATGGTTGCCCGTGGAGACCTGGGCGTTGAAGTGGATTTTAAAAAGGTGCCGATCATACAAAAACACATTGTGAAACTTTGTATTCAAAAAGCAAAACCGGTAATCATAGCTACACAAATGCTGGATTCGATGATTCACAACTTCCGCCCTACCCGTGCTGAAGCCAATGACGTTGCCAATGCTGTCATGGATATGGCTGATGGTTTAATGCTCAGCGGTGAAACAGCCATTGGCAAATACCCTGTCGGCAGTGTGGAAAGCATGCAGAGCATCATAGAATACACAGAACAAGAAGGTTTAGAATATAATCTTAATCATCCTCCCCCTCCTGATACTAAAGCTTTTATTCCCGATTCCGTATGCTACAATGCATTTAAAATGGCACAACAAACCAGCGCCAAAGCCATCATTACTTTTTCCTATTCGGGTTACACAGCTTTGCGAATTTCCAGTCACCGGCCACGTTCCCCCATATACGCTTTTACCAGCAACAAAAAATTGTTAAAAAAACTCCCTTTGATTTGGGGGATAAATGCATTCTACTTTCCTGTGTATAATGACATTGATAAAGCCATATCACACTCTATCAATGTCCTCAAGGAAAAAGGGATATTAAGTGCAGGTGGCAAGGTGATTCACGTTGGCAGCACACCGCTAACCTCAAAATCACACACCAATATGATGAAGTTCAGCGAAGTAACATAACCTAGTATAGCGTTTCTTAATTAACATAACTTGTCCGGCGAAGACGGGACCGTGTCCGGTGTAGCAGAGCGAAGATGGATCAATAAATCCGAAACCAGATAAAACTCGTAGGTTGAATAACCAACGGGGTAAACTAAAAATCCTAAATCCTAATTTCTAAATTCTAAACAATATCAAACCTGTACCGACGAATGACGGTAAATCCAATGACAGAAACAAAATGACGCAAACAATATCCGTCTTTGCTTCCTGCCAGCTAGCTATGCATAGCTTTTAGCGAAAGGCAGGTTGGGATAAGTTCCCGAAACAAGTGCGGGACAGGTCTTGGATTTTCGACCATTGAATATTGGAATTTATTTGATTAATATTTGATAATTTGTTCATCTTTAATATTTTTGTATAAATAGCTAAAGCGTAAATCATGGATACAGTAATTTTAAATAACGACTCCAAATCAGATCTTAAACTGCTAATAAATCTTGCAAAGAAACTGGGTATTAAAGCAAAATTTTTGAATGAAGAAGGAAAAGAAGATATAGGAATACTCAATGCCATCAAACAAGGAAGAACAGGGGAATATGTTAATACCGACAATTTTGTTAAGAAGCTAAGAAAATGAAGGTATTGATCGATAAATCTTTTGATAAGGATATTAAAATTAACTTTGCATCTGTTAATATTATATGATGCAACATTAACTTGACACAAGTTAGATGAAAGAATAATCCCGCCTGTAAGGTCATATTTTGAACTTTACAGGTAATAATGTATGGAGGAACGAAATATGACTGAAACCATTACCCATTTCGGAGAACTGATTGAAAGAAAAGAATGGAAATCACTGCGTACCGAATTGTCCGAGTTGTCGCCTGCTGATGTGTCAGAAATCATTGAAGAGTTTAATGACCCTGAGGATGTCATTGTTTTTCGTCTCCTCCCCAAAGAGCTGGCAAAAGACACTTTCCAAAACATTTCATACGAAAAGCAGGAACAAATCATCATGGAATTGGCCAATAATGCACATAAGCTGGCCAGTTTACTGAATGATTTAGATCCTGATGACAGAACAGCATTCTTTGAAGAACTCCCGGGTGAAATCAGCCAGCGGCTAATACAAATGCTTTCTCCCGAAGAGCGTAAAATCACCACAAAATTACTGGGGTACCCTGAAGAATCCATCGGGCGGTTAATGACACCTGAATTCGTTGCTATTAAACCTGACTATACAGTAGCGCAAGCACTTGAACACATAAGAAAAAACGGCCTGGATTCGGAAACTCTGAATGTAATATATGTGGTAGATGAAAAGGGAAAGCTCATTGACGACCTGAGGATACGGGAAATTATCCTCGCAAAACCCGGGCAAAAAATTGCCGACCTCATGGATTATCGTTTTGTGTATCTCAATGCCTACGATGACCAGGAATTGGCAATCCGGGTATTTAAAGATGAAGACAGAATAGCGCTTCCGGTTATTGATACCGCAGGATTGTTACTTGGGATTGTCACTTTTGATGATGCCATGGATATTGCCGAAGAAGAAACAACCGAAGACTTTCATAAATTTGGTTCTTTTCAGGATGCTATCATCAACCCTGTAAAAGCAAGCGTTCTGTTGCTGTTCAAAAAACGTATTTTTTGGCTCACGGTGCTGGTATTTATGAATGTATTTTCCGGCGCTGCCATTACCCACTTTGAAGACACCATACAGGCAAATGTATCGCTTTTGTTTTTCCTTCCCCTTTTGATTGCCAGCAGTGGTAATGCAGGATCACAAACAGCCACCCTGATAATACGGTCAATAGCTATAGGAGACGTAAAAAACAAAGATTGGCTGCGGCTTTTTGGGAAAGAATTTATTGTATCCCTCCTGTTGGGTATTACCATGGCTATAGGAGTAAGCCTGATTGCCAGTTTCAAGGCTCCTGAAGTAATTCTGGTAGTTGCTCTGACTATGGTATTATCTGTGATTTCAGGCAGCCTCATCGGTTTGCTGTTACCTTATGTATTTACAAAAATCAACAGAGACCCTGCTACGGCAAGTGCTCCCCTGATTACTTCAGTATCAGATGTCATCGGTGTTGTCATCTATTTTTCACTGGCAACAGCTATCTTGGGCTTGTAAATCTGGCAACATGCGGTTTTTTCTGAGATTTCATTATTTTTGACACACGAAACAACAATAAACAGAACACAATTATGCTGAAAAAATGGGTAATTACAGAATTTATCGTATTGGCTGCAAGCATCCTGAGTATTGCACAACAAAGTTTATCCGATCAGGATCTTCAGAATTTACGACAGGGATTTGACACCGAAGATGCAAATAACATAGCCATCATGAATGCGCTCACTGCCAATGGTGTGAAAAAATTGGCTGTAAACCGCAAAAAAGCGGGGAAAATTGACCATCATTTCAAATACAAAGTGGAGGTCAGTGGGATAACCAGCCAGGAAAAATCTGGCCGTTGCTGGATGTTTACAAGCCTTAACAGCCTCAGGCCAAAACTCATACAGGACAAAAACCTCAGCGAGTTTGAATTTTCCACCAATTACTTGTATTTCTACGATATGCTTGAGAAGTCAAACCTGTTTCTTGAAAATTGCATTGCCACGGCTGACCAACCTATGGAAGCCCGGAAAGTGGAATGGTTATTCAAAAATCCTATTGGTGACGGTGGTGTATGGAATTCCTTTGCCAACCTCGTGGATAAATATGGGCTGGTACCACAAAAAGCTATGCCTGAAACGTACCATTCTAACAACACTTCGTGGTTGCGCCGGATACTAAACCGGAAATTACGTGAGCATGCTTTAAGCTTGCGCGAAATGTCAACAACAGGCAGCGATGAAGTAAGCATCCGTGAACAAAAAATTGAAATGATGCATGATGTTTACCGTATTCTTGCTCTGAGCCTGGGCGTTCCTCCACAGGAATTTGAATACCGCTTTGTGGACAAAGACAATAAGATTGGAGAAACAAAGCAATACACACCTCTGGGCTTTTACCAGGAACACTTTCCTGAATACGATCCGGATAATTATGTTATGCTGATGAATGATCCCACCCGTGACTATTATAAGTTGTATGAAATTGAGTATGACCGCAATGTGATGGAAGGACAAAACTGGCAATACATCAATTTACCAAACAAGGAACTCAAAAAAATCGCCGTAGCAAGCATCAAAGACAAGGATGCCATGTATGTCAGTTGCGATGTTGGGAAACAGCTTAGCAAAGATGATGGCAGCCTGCTGGTTGATAATTATGATTTTGCATCCCTGTACGGGATGCCATTTGGCATGGATAAAGCTCAACGCATTGAAACGAGGGAAAGCGGTTCATCGCATGCCATGTTGCTAATGGCCGTTGATGTGGATGATAATGAGAAACCCACCAAATGGCAGTTTGAAAACTCATGGGGAGCTGATTACGGACACGATGGTTACCTTACATTTTCTGATGAATGGTTTGATGAATATCTCTTCAGAATCGTTCCGCATAAAAAATACATTGACGATGATATACTGAAAATCCTGGATGAGGAACCTGTCATGCTTCCTCCCTGGGATCCGATGTTTATGCAGGATATGTAAGTTTGGGAATAACTAAATCATTTTTGATTTCAGTCTAAAAAGTCAAAATAATAAAATTTACATAATTTTGGCTGCATTTCGACTTCGATCAATACGTCGCAAGCTTTGCCTCTGCACTTACTTCGTTCGTCAGTTACACAAAATTTCCCACCAAGTCACAAAGACACCAAGTTTCACAAAGTACTGGTATTCAATAAATTTAGCTTTGTGTTTTCTTTGTGGCTTTGTGGCTTTGTGGGATAAAATGACTTTTTAGACTGGCCTCATTTCTCTGCCCTGTTTTTTGAGGCCACAAAAATGGTTTCTTTTTCAGGTAAGCGGTATGTATCCCTTTGTTCAGGACTAAATGATTTTAAAAAATGGTTTTCATCCACCTGGAATCCAACTGAGCGTAACCTGTCAGCATAATCTAACCCGTGCCAACGCACATGGTCATACTGCCCGAATATGCGCTCTCTTTCTTTGGGATTAGTGATACTCAAATCTTCAATGGTTTTCTCGTTATTGTAATTGATGGGCACCTGCAACATTGACCAACCACCCGGTTTCAACACCCGCCATATTTCTTTCATGGCTTTAATATCGCTTGTAACATGCTCCAATACATGATTACAGATAACCACATCGAAGGTGTTATCGTTAAACGGCATATCCATCACATCCATTTTGACATCAGCAATGGGGCTGTACAGGTCGCCTGTAACGTAATCCAGGTTTTTCAATTTTTTAAAACGCGGCAAGAAGGGTTGTTCCGGGGCCACATGCAGCACTTTTAATTTATCAGTAAAAAAATTGGTCTCTGACTGTAAAAACAACCACATCAACCGATGCCGTTCAAGAGACAGGCAACGCGGACATAAGCGGTTTGCTTCGCCTTTGTTGCCATAAGGCAGCATATTGCGAAAATGCTTACCACAGACCGGGCATTCGTATTTATTTCCCAGGTAAAATGGCAATATCAGCCACCTGAATACATAAGAAAAACGTATCAGCACCGGCCGTGGCACTTTCCTCACCAAGAATTTCATGAATTTCCGCATAATAATATTTTAAAAAGTAAAATTAAGAAAAAAACTCAATTATTTGTTCTTTACTAAGTTTGTTCAATATCGTATTGGGCTTAATGATGCTTTGTGCCAAAGATGCTTTCCGTGATTTTAATGCTTGAATTTTTGCTTCCACTGTATTTACGCTTATAAAGCGGTATATCATCACATTTTTATCCTGACCGATACGGTGTGCACGGTTAATGGCCTGCTCTTCAACAGCAGGATTCCACCATGGGTCAAGTATCATTACATAATCTGCCGCTGTAAGGTTTAATCCAAAACCACCTGCTTTTATCTGAAGCAGAAAAACACGGTTGTCCTCATCGTTCTGAAAATCATAAATTTCTTTTTCCCTGTTTCTGGTTTCACCAGTTAAAAGGGAAAAACGCAGACCATTTTCCTCTAAATATTGCTGTACAAGCTTTAAATGTTTTTTGTAGGAAGAAAAAATCAAAACTTTATGACCTTCCAGGATCAGGTTATCAATGCAATTGCAAATTTCATTAAACTTACCGGATTCATTGTCATAAGTATCATCAATCATAGCAGGGTGGTTGGCAATCTGACGCAATTTACTTAATCCTTCAAGTACATGCATATTGGTTGTTTTGCTGTTGTTTTCCATTTTTTCAAGGATAAAGTTGCGCATGCAGGATTTTTCGCGCTCATAATAATCAGCCTGTTCACCAGTCATGTCACAATAGAGTATCTGTTCTGACTTTTGCGGCAATTCCTTGGCTACCTGGTGTTTTGTCCTTCTGATTAAAAATGGTTGTATAATTGTCTGGAGCTTATTTTCTTTTGACTCGTCTTTATACTTTTCAATGGGTTGAATAAATTCATTTCTGAAAAAATGATAATTCCCGAGAAGTCCCCTGTTTAAAAAATTTACCTGTGCCCATAAGTCAGATAAAGAATTTTCTATTGGTGTGCCGGTAAGTACCAGTTTATTGTGGCTTTTTAGTTTAATCACTGATTTATAAACTTTCGATGAAGGATTTTTAATGTACTGGCTTTCATCAAGGATTATGTAATAAAATTCGATTTTTCTTAATTCCTCACAGTCATTACGCACCACGCCGTATGTTGTCAATATTACATCATAATTGTAAAATTCAGTCATTTGAGTGGTGCGGCTTAAGCCCACATGTTTATAAATATCCAGTTGTGGTGTGAATTTTTGTATTTCATTATGCCAATTATGAACCAAAGAAATTGGCAAAACAATCAAAAATACCGGTTTTACCTGCATGGTTTCATGCCCTTGATCTGAAATATCAGGGTTGTTAAAAAGATTAAGTTGATGCCCTTTGCTGAAATCTGGTTTTTTTACTTCAATGGTGTCTGTTTCATTTTTTATTTTTAGTATTAATGCAAGTGTTTGTACTGTTTTCCCCAGCCCCATATCATCAGCAAGGCATCCTCCAAAATTGTGCTTATGCAACATATACATCCAGTTAAACCCTTCTTTCTGATAGTCTCTTAAAACAGAGTCCAGGGTTTCGGGTACCTGAATTTTATGCATATTGATTTCTTTGGATAATTTTTTCAGTTTTTCACCATATTTTTCACCTATGGTTTCCTTTTCATCCTGCAACAATGTAAAATGATGTTTTTGAATACGTAATTTGTCATTCCCAGCTTCCCCAAAGCGAAAAATATCTTTGTATTTCACAAACCATTCGGCCGGCAAAAGAAAATATGATCCATCAGGTAATTGTAGTTCCCTGATATCATTTAAAATATAGCGCTTTAATTTAACAAATGGAAACATATAATCACCGATTTGAACCTTTGCTTTAATGTCAAACCAATCGTTGTAATCTTCTGTTTTGGCAATGATCTTACATAAAGGGAAACAATAATTTCTTTCAAAATGATTCTGTTTGATTGCAAATCCTTTCTTCAAAAGCTTGGTATTATTGTCTTTAAGCCATGCCAATACAGTATGTAATGAATTTTCTGTGTCAGGTAAAGCAGGCTTTTCTGTTCCAGGAATAAAAAATGAAAATTTATTTTTTGTCAACCCCAGTGTGTGTAAATAATCTGACATATCATTTTCCAGATCGGTATTTCTTTTAAATTTAGTGAAATGGAAAGTATCCCCGAATATTTCCATATCAACATGGTATTTATCACCTTTTCCGGCATCAAATACATTATTGTCATATTGAAACTTTAAGGCCAGTACAGTTTGATTGGCTATATCTTCAGTTAATTCCAAAACAGGTTTTATTGATGGCCGGATTTCCTCTATTTCAAAACCTGATGCGATCACAGGATGATTTTTGATGGTGGGAAAGGCAAAGGTTTCAAACCATTTCTTTTCAAGTTTAGCAGGAATACTGATGAGATGCTTATCAAAAAAGGGAAGCAGTTTTTTAAAATTTATATTACTGAAAACATGCAGCTTATTCTGTATGATAATGCTGCAGGGATTGTTTGTTATAACAGAATATGGCTTTTTGTACAAACTGATATCCTGGTTATTTTGCCTGACAGATAAACCATAATTTGTACCATCATCATTTTTTGATATGCTGAATAATGCTTCTGCGTTTTCATTAAACAATTCAATTCTGTCGTCTTTATCAATATAACCATGCGTGTTTTTTTTGTAAACATCAACATTTGCTTTTCTCGCTATATGTATAATGTCAGACAGGTATTTTTCAATAAATGGCCTTATCCGGTTTTCAATATCGTTATTGGTTAATGCAGAAAAAAACTTGTTTTTATTTTTTGTCTTTCCGGATTTGAATATTGTGTAAATATTATCATCATTATATTCCTGGGTAAGTCGATATATCTTTATTTGCTGCTCATTTAAAAGCTGTTGTGTCTTTTGAAAATTGATGGTATTGATTTGAAATTTGATTGGATAAAATCCTTTGTTTTTTTGTTTATCAATCAGATAAGTTTTGGCAATTAAGCCAAATCTTTTATCGTTTTCCAGTCCAATGATAAATTCCATAAATCACGGTTAATTTAGGGATACAAAGCTAATGATTTTATTAAATAGTGTTTATCCATAATGTCCAATATCTGCGTTGTTACTCAAATTTTAAATCCTCATATACGCTATATACTGCGGTTTAAAATTATCACACGCCTTGATCTTGAACATTATGGTTCAAACACTCTGAGTTTATAGACAGACACTAAATAGTGGATATAAGAAAACTATTTGGTGTTTTCTTACAAAGACTATATGCGGAGTTTGATTTTTTCAATACCAGATTAATATATCAACAGTTTCTTCATCACAGGCTTGCCATCATTTGAAATTTCAATGAGATACACACCAGAACTGAGTTCCGAAGTGCTGAACGAAAATTGCTTTTCCCCGGAAACCGGATACTTTTTAATTTCCACACCAACACTATTGATGACTGACACATATTGAACCGGAAAAGTTGATTGGATATAAACCATATCATCAGCAGGATTGGGAAACATGTCTATCTTATCATGGTTATTTTGTGTTTCTATGCTGTTGATGGTATCGGCTGCAAGGTAATTAGAAGGTATTCTGTCTTCATCATACCAGACGCAAAGCTTCCTGTCTGCCGGCGGGCAGGGAAATGTAAACAAATTATGAATTAAATTGCTTATCATGCTTTCGTGTTATCTTGATAGTCCGTTAAATTTTATAACTTTGCGTCTTTGCGTCTCAGCGGTGAAAATTGTGTCCGTCTGTTTTTTAATTTTAGCACTGAGTAGTTACCAGAATTTTAAATAAAATTCGCTTTGATAATGGCAAAACTCAAACTTGATTTACATGATATTTATAACCAAGGTGATAAGATTGAACAGGCTTTAAACAATATCATTGAAGAAGCCGTTGAGAAAAAAATTAAAACTGTTGAGATCATTACCGGAAAAGGCAGCGGCCAGCTAAAAAAACGTGTATTGAAATTTTTGGATCAACCACATATCAAATCGCAATATCACAGGCTGAATAAAGACAACAAAAACCACGGCAGGTTGTTTGTGTATTTTAAGAAAGCACATTAAAGAAATTTATTGGACCTCATACACATCCCCGGCAAACACATACCAGATATATCCGATGACCTCCTTATACCCCATTTTTGTAAGTTCCTGCATGTATTCCCGTACTTGGTCTGCGTGTTGTTTGTTGTGACGTTTACCGAATTTATAATCTATCACCACAGCTTTCTGTTCCTCAATCAAAACCCTGTCGGGCTTGATAAAACGGCCTTCAGGCATGAGCATTTCCTGTTCGTTAATTACGGTTATACCAGGACGGAACCACGATTTCACCGGCTCTTGCTGCATGGCCTTATACAATAATTGTTCAAGATTTGCAGCATCTTCATGGGTGATGCGTCCTGAACGAATCATTTGTTCCTTAGCATCACCGAGGTCATCAATGGTTCGCACGTTTTCAAGCAAGGCATGACATACAGACCCCTGCGTGGTTTTATTACGAATTGTCTCATCCTGTTCCAGGTTGAGAAAGGCACCCGGATGGTGATAGCGCATGTTATGTTCCGGCATGTTTAAAGGGTATTCATCCAGCAGGAAAAATGCGTGCTTATGCTTTGATGTATCAGGTTTACAAGGCGGAATGTCTCCACGTTCAAAACACAATTTCTCTCTGTTATAGCATGCATGCCAATCTTGCAATTGCTCAGTATCTTCACTGCTTCCAGCATACTCCATGGCTGTCAGCAAAAATTTATTCATGTGTGCCGCCTGTCCGGTTTTTTGTGGAGCCCAGATATACAGGCCCTCCTCTGCCCTGGTGATGGCGACATAAAATTTATTGAGCATGTCCACATACTGGTTGTATTTTTCTGTCCGATAATCTTCAGAAAAATGGCTTTTTTCAAGCTTGGAATCAGCATTCACTATCATCAACGGCAACTTGTCAAATGGACTTGTTTTTGGGGCTACCCATATTCGATTTCCTTTACCCCGCTTGCTTATATCCCAATCTGTAAAAGGCATGAAAACAAAGCGGAATTCAAGTCCTTTGGCTTTATGTATGGTGCTGATCACTATGGATCCGGCAGCATCAGGCATTTCAAGCCTGGGGGCTTTTTTATCAAACCAATTCAGAAAACCGGATATTTCTACCGGGTTGTGTTGGGAAAACTGCAGCACATGGTCCTGGAAAGCATTCAGATAAGCAAAGGCTTCGGAATGATGATGTAATCCAAACCATTGAATGATGTTTTCAGTAAGATCATACAGGGGCCAACCCGCCACATTGTTTTTCACCGCCTGAATGAAAGCCCGGGGCAAATCCTGTTGCATTTCACTGATCAGGTCGGATTTAGCCTCTTCTTCAGAAACCGGAGCGTAATCTTTGTTGTTACGTATTTCAGACTGATAGGTATAAACCAATTGCGCCAGCGCAATATGATTATCAGGCTGATCAATCCAGGTAAGGCCTGAAAGTATAATCTGTATCAGGGAATTTTCTTTCAGATAAAGGCTGGCAGGAGAAACCACAGGAAAATCATAGTTACTTTGCCTGTTTTCCTCCATCAGGCGTTGTGCAATGCGTCCCCCCTCGTCATTTTTGTTTACCAACACTGCCATATCCCCGGGGGAATAGCCTTTGTCCATCAGGATTTTCATTTCCCTGATCATGCTTTCCATGGCTTTTTCACCAACATCATCATGGTTGTCATCCTGATCCAAAAAATCCACTTTCACATACCCATGCGGATATGCGGTTTTTTGCGGTTTTTGGATGTAAGCATCATACAAATCTGACAAATCAAATCCGGGCTTATTATCCGGGTTTAACTGACTGTCGATATCTTGCTGAAAAACAGGCAACAACGCCGACATTAAATGGTTGTTAAAACGCACGACATCGCGCCTGCTGCGAAAATTCCAATCCAGGCTTTTTGCAACGGATTGTGGAAAATGCCGCTCCACTTCCTTGCTCAGGAGTGTCCAGTCTCCATTTCGCCACCGGTAAACCGACTGTTTTACATCGCCCACAATAAAATTGCTGCCACCGCTACCCAGGCTTTCTTCGATCAGGGGCTTTATAATATCCCACTGCATGCGGGAAGTATCCTGAAACTCATCCAGGAAGTAATGCTTATACCGTGTGCCCATCTTTTCATATACCCACAGGGCATTGTCAAAACTGACAATATCGTATAACAATTGAGACATCTGGAAAATAAAATAAACCTGACGTTCACTGCACAATGTACGGAGTTCATGGTTAATATCCAGCAACACACCAAATGTATTGATGTTAGCATATATCACTTTAGCGGTAAAATATTCCTTTTCGTTGTCTTTCAGGTAGTTTATGGCTTTCACCAGCAAGTGATGAATGTTATTGGTGACAAATTGCACGAGGGTCTCATCGGATTGCCTGTCTTTTTTTAAACACAACAGCGGGTCATCCACAGCTTTTTCTGCTTTAGCGGTAATATCCCTGAATTTTTTGCTTGTTAACGAAAGCAAAAACCCGACAGGCCCGCTCATCTTTCCGGAAAAATCATTTATGCTGTAGCCATTATCCCGCACAGATTGTTTTGCCTGCTCACCAATACTGATCATAGCTGCTTCATGTTTTTTCAGGATTCCCAGCACTTCATTGCGGTAATTTTCCAGCTTTGTTCTGTCCTGAATGAACTGCTCAAGTGTGTTTTCCCGTGACAAAAAACCTTCTGACGTGATGGTTTGGGATTCTGCCTCCAGGTTTCCCCTGATGTTCCAGCTTTTCTCATCCAGAATATTCAACCTGGCATAATTCATTAGCCATTTACCCAGCTTTGTATCCACATCAAAACCTGAAAGCAATCTGTCAATTGCCTCTTTACGGAGCACTTCATCATCAAGGCTTATTTCACTGCCGGGACGAATGTTCACTTCATACAGGAAAGAAGAAAGGATTTTATTAAAAAACCGATCAATGGTACTCACAGAAAACCGGGAATAATCATGCAGGATTTTTTTCAATGCATGCTGCGCATTGTTTTTGATTTTCTGATCTGAGAATCCGGTTTTGTCTTTGATGGTTTTAAAATAGCCTTTCTCATCATTGCCTTGAGAAATTAATCCCAGCACATTGATAACACGTGTTTTTAGTTCACCTGCGGCTTTGTTGGTAAATGTGGCGGCCAGTATATTTTTGTATTCATCGGGATGTTTCAGCAATACAGCAATGATTTCTGTGGCCATGGTATAGGTTTTCCCGGAGCCTGCTGATGCTTTGTAAACAGTTAAACCCATTAATATTGAATTTCAAAGCTTGTTATTTCGCAATCGGTGATGGTAACCTGATCTTCAACTTCATCCGGTTCTGTGCCGGTAGTAAAACAACGTATATTATGCGTTCCTGAGGCAGCTTCGTATTCTTTATCCTGCCCGCTTTCCAGGGTAAAAATTTTGCTGCCATCCATCCTGACTTCACTCTCGCGGGAATCATTGTTTATTACCTTCAGTGTCCCGGTATGATCTAATTCGCAATCGGGTGTGGTTGTACAAGCACTGCCACCGGCTAACAAGACAAGCAGTAAAAAACCCAAGGCTATTTTTATTGTTTTATATGTCATGACATGCATAGATTTTATTCAAATTGTAATTTGTTTGTATCAACAAAAGAAAACCATCACCGCAAAGTTATAAAAATTTATGCTCTATTCTAAAATTTAAATCAGAACTGTACGATTTCACAATGGCACGATTGCATGAGACGGTGCCGTATGATATGAGGCGTAAGCTTATCCCTGTTAGATGGTTTACCAGCCGTGGCTGGCAAACAGGCAGCGTAGAGAAACGGAGACAAGAAGCGGAGACGGAACCAAAAGTTCGGACTAGGTCACTTCGACAAAGCTTGTCCCGACCTGTTTTGGGCTCATTGAGTCGCAATGGACGAAGCCTTGTTAAACTTGATATAAAAAACAAAAACACTCTGCAAATGAATACTGTCTGAATTTTAAAAAAAATATTATCTTTAGTGAGTTGGAATTTTAAACACATCGTAAATGTTTTTAAAATAAAAGGGTACAATACAATTAACATTAAAAACGGACACATACAATTAGATATTCGTTCACCAAAAGAAATAATACACAATGAATAAATCAGAAAAAACAAAAAAGGAGTTTGACACAGTTAAATTCTTTAGAGAAGTAAAAGAAAAAATAGCAAGTGAAACTAAGGGAATGACTTTTCCCGAATTTAAAGAATACTTAAATCGAAGGAAGTTGAAACTTGCGAAATAATAATATAGAAATAATTAAAAATTATACAGTTATGAAATATCCATGAGGAATAAATAGCACACCAACTGACTGAGATGATTAAAATTACGACACCAGCCATTCTGAGGAGGTTGCCATATATGGAGTGCCTGTCATAAGAGCCACATCAAAATGCCATAAACCCGGATTGTAATATTCAATCATGCTCAGGGTATCAGCAGGCAAGCCACTGGCATCCAAAACCGGCACATAGGTTAACGGAGCACCCATATTGACATCAACACCACATCCTGTAGCAAGATAGAGTGTATCATTTCTACTGTCCATGTTTTGAATGTTTGCTGCCGCTAAAATTGGGATGCCTGAAATATGATACGTATCAAGCAATGCGATGTTTCCTCCTGAAAATTCAAGCGCATGAAAATAAGAATCAAAACCGGCGTTGGGGGATCCACCACACAAATAAATCACACTATCATTTTCATCAGCAAATTGCACTCTGTTAATGCCTTTTATGGTACTATCCTGCCATGTAGCAAGGGGAGCATCATAATTTCCTTTTTCATAAACCAACACTTTCCCGTTAAATAACCCACGTTGTCCAACTGCCACCAAATTATCCCTGATATCAAGGCAATATAAACCTGTCAACGGTCCTATCTCATCAAGGTAATCAAATCCATCCTGATGGGAATACGTCAATCTGGAAATCCTGCCATTAAATGGCACCATCAATGTATCATCCACAACAGACATATCGTACGCTGCTCTTTTTACAAAAGGCCCGTCAATGTATTGATGGTCCAGAATTTCCAGCGTATCGGATGCAAGGTTTACAGCATATAAACCATCAAATGTAGCAGCAACCAATAAGGTGCTGTCATCATACAATACCGTTTTGTTGATAAGGCCAAGAAATGATCTTTTTCCTGTTATCTGCGGTGATACAGGATTACTCATATCATATACCCACAAACTTGTTCCACACCCAACGATGAGATTGTTGGTAGCCTCATGCCAATCAACATAAAAACCGGCACCTCCCGGAGTTTGCCCAATACGGTTGAGTGGGGTAACCGTCTGAGCATTCAGAGTAACCATAAAGATTAGTGAAAGACACAAACAAGATGCAATAAATTTCATACCATTAAGTTTTTAATTTCCTGAAATATTAAAATCATGTAAATGTAAAAGAAAAATATGCCTGATTATCCTGGTACTTAAGTTTTTATACCATCCACATTTTTAAACAGCCTCAAATCTTATTGTAAGCTATATTATACATAAACTTGCGCGGATTTAACGTGAAATTTGAGGATGTAACTAAAATACAGGTAATTACTCAGTGCTAAAATTAAAAAACAGACGCACACAATTTTCATCGCTGAGACGCAAAGACGCTGAAAAATGACGATAGCGAGAAGGCACGATATGGCGATGTGACGATGTTACGACAGCATGAAAGTATGACATCGTGCTATCATGCAATCGTGCTTTCGTGCTTTCATGACTTTGCGCCTCTCCGTCTTCACTGCATTACGCCGGACACGGTGACGACTTTGCGGTGAGGAGCTACTTTTGCTGACACTGATTAGTTACAAATACAGTAAGCAAAATTTACTTTTCATATTCCACAGCAAACCTGTAATCTTCCTGAAGTCTGATTAATTTTAAGGCGGTATTGATTAATGGCATGTTTTCACCTTTGTAAGGAAATTTCAATGTCATGGAATAGCCTTCGATCTTACCTGAAGACTCAAGTGCAGGCTTAAGATTGTGCCCGTATTTCATTATCAGTGGAAAAATCAAAGTTGCATCGTAACCCATGAAAGCATATTTATCCGGTTCATCCAGAAAATACTCTCTGAACTGTTGTATCATACTGTGATTTAATGAGTCATCGTAATTTATATACACAGGAGATGCATAGGAGAATCTCAGTTTTTTGTACTCTTCCATTTCCACATAATTTTGTTCCAACCATTGTTCATTGCCCAGCAGGATAACTTCCTTTTCTTCACATTGATACAGGGTATTCATCAATCCCGTAACAAATACTTTCTCAGAAGAAACAGATATCACAAAGCTTGTATCCTCCGCGCTCAATGAATTTTTAACAGCCTCTTTTTGTTCCCTGCTGTAGCCAATGGTAGCAATGTTCCCGTATTCCGGTTGTCCGTGAGCTGAAAAATAATCAATGATGGAGAATTTTATTTCATCGGCATATGCTACCGTTGACTGAGTTCCATCATGTACAATCACCACTGGATAATTATGTTCAATAAGATATTCTGCAATGAAAAACCACTGAATTTGCAAATTGGGCTGTACGCTTATCAGGCTCTTATGCTTAAACATAGCATGGTTTTCGGGATCAACAAACGTAAAAACATTAACATCATTGGTATCAGCGTAATTTAATGTAATGTCAATATTCTTTTTCCAAATAGGACCGATGATTAAATCCGGTGGCTCATCCAAATCATTTAAAATCGTTTTGGTTTCTTCAATGCTTCCCCTGGTATCACACACATTGAGGTTGATCTTACCTCCGAGGCTGTCAAGGTGTTCCAGGCCCAGAAGCACACCCTCATACATCCGGACCATAGATTCTGTATAAGGGTATAGCGCCGGTTGTTTATCATCTTTTTCTTTATCCTTAATGTGTTCAATGTTTGCTTCTGCATTAAAGGGCAGCATAAGCAGCACATTCATTTCTTCAATCCGGGATGGTTCCAGTGTATCAACAACTTGCATCACGCTATCATCCAGGATGAGTGAATCCGGGCTAATGGTATCGTACACTGAGCTGGTATCAAGCCTCACATGGGCCTGTACGCTGTCATTGAGTTTGGGAAAGGTAAGCACATACCGTATCTTTTCACGGGGAATGCGTATCTCTTCTCCCACCCAGATGTCCCTGTTTTTCAAATCGGGGTTTGCATTGGTAATATGTTTTAGCTTTACATTGTATGTTTCGCCGATACGGTATAAGGTCTCTCCTTTTTTAACCGTATGATACACATACTCTGATGTATCCCTGGAAAATTTGGGATCGGTAAAATCAACTTTTTCTTGTTGCAGCGCATGCTTGGGAATAATAACGGTATCGTTTCTTTTCAGTCCGCCGGTTTCCAGGCCGGGATTGGCTTCGTAAACTTCCTGTATGGTCACATCATAACGCTTTGATAATGAATACAGGGTATGCTTTCGCCTGATTCTAATCACGTGATAATCAGATGTATCTATTTCTGGCTGCATTTCTTCTGCACTTTTCAGTGGCCTGACAGGAATTTTCAGGGTTGAACCGGCTTTTAATCCACGTGACAAATCCGGGTTATGCACCAATAGTTCTTTTTCTTCAACGTTGTAGGCTTTGCATATCGAATACATTGTTTGCCCTTGTTTTACTTTGTGCAGATAAAACTTTTGTCCGTTCAATATGATTTTTTCATCTGAAATGGGAATATCGGGGGATTCCTGCTGCGCCAGGGAATATCCGGCGGTTAGAAGCACCATTACAATTGTCAAACAGAAAAATCTATTCATATTTTATATCAATAAACAGGATACAAATGTACTATTAAAATAGTAATTTCAAAAGTCGTACCGTAGTTATGTGCAAGTCAAGCAAAAAGAGAATAAAAGTAACCATTCACAGTATATTTATTTAACATCAATTTCTTAGTTTATACATTTTTATAATTTCTAATTGACCTAATTGACCTAAT
>JAYENB010000109.1:0-3612 GCA_034721855.1 Bacteroidota bacterium | reverse complement strand
ATGATTGTAACAAACATAGCAAAGTGTTCTTCTTTGCTATGTTTGTTACAATCATGTCACCCCTTCGGGGTTTGTTTGTTCTTCTTTGCTATGTTTGTTACAATCATGTTACCCCTTCGGGGTTTGTTTGTTCTTCTTTGCTATGTTTGTTACAATCATGTTACCCCTTCGTGGTTTGTTTGTTCTTCTTTGCTATGTTTGTTACAATCATGTTACCCCTTCGGGGTTTGTTTGTTCTTCTTTGCTCCATTTTTTACAATAATGTCACCCCTTCGGGGTTTGTAATATTACTACTTTTTATACATTTTTCAAAATCATGTTACCAGCTTCGAGCATCTTGCATCGGCTGGGATTTTTTCAACAAAGCCTGTCCCGACCTTGTTTCGAGAACTTAATTCGGGGTGCAACACATCGTAGTGCATGGTTTCGGTATAATTAATATCTTTACAGACAAAACCGTCTAACATTATAATATTACCGCGTTAATTTTGTATTAAGATACAATAATATATCCGGGAAAAATGATTTTTGGTAACTAATCATTATCAGCAAAAGTAGCTCCTCACCGCAAAGTCGCAGACCCGTCTGTCGCCGGGCAAGGGTGCAAAGATTTAAAATTTGTAAATTGAACTGTTAAGGTTTTTTTAATTTTAGCACTGAGTAGTTACGATTTTTGTAAATGCCCCTCATATCCATTATTATTGTTATCAAAGATAAAATTAGTAATTTTGATGTGAAATAAAAATCGACATTCATTATCATGGACTACAATACATACGTAAAAAACCAACTTCAGGAGGCCGCAGACGCATTGCATGAGTTTCGCAATAATCCGGCATCCATTGCCTCGGTTTATAATGCCGCCACGCTCATTTCAGAAGCATTTGAAAACGGGAATAAGGTTGTCAGTTGTGGGAATGGCGGCAGTATGTCAGATGCCATGCATTTTGCTGAAGAACTGACAGCACGTTACCAGGATGACAGGAAAGCTTTGCCTGCCATTGCCATATCAGACCCGGGTCACATAAGCTGTACAGCCAATGACTATGGTTATGAACACGTGTTTTCAAGGTACATAGAAGCCCATGGAAAAACAGGGGATGTGTTGTTTGCCATCAGCACCAGTGGCAATTCAGATAACATTCTTAAGGCAGCAGACACAGCTAAAAAACAGGGTATGAAAGTCATTGGACTGAGTGGCAACGATGGGGGGAAATTATTACCATATTGTGATGTGATGGTATGCGCTCCTGCATCAAATCATTCTGACAGGATACAGGAAATTCACATTAAGGTAATTCACATTATCATATCACTCATTGAACGTAAGTTAAACCTGAATAAGGACTAATTTGTGGCTTGACATTATGTTGCATTGCAGTTTTTACTTCTTTTCTAATGATAAAACTTTAGATATTCCTAATTGTATCATTTCAATTTCATGAGTTGATACCTTTCCTAATTTTCTCACAAATCGTTTTTCGGAAATGGATCTTATTTGGAAGCAATCTGCAGAAGATATTTTTGTTAATCCGCTTTTTGGATTAGCCTCTATTTTTATCATCCATGGGGCAATCTTATATTTTTCTTTCCAGTTAGTTAGCGGTACAATAATCTTTAAAGGTAGTTTTTCCATAAAATGATTATTTACAATTATTGCAGGACGTGTCTTTTTTATCTCGGCTCCAATTGTTGGATCAAGATTAATCAACCAAATATTATCTTGTTTCATAAAAATTTTCAAAGTCAATGTCAGTAAATGCAGTTAGTTCATTATCATGCATATAATCGGAATATAATGAGTCAACTGCCTTTTGCATTTGATCATTCTCGTCTTGTTTGCGAATTGATTGAATCATTTTTTCAATCAAAAATATCCGTTTCCTGGTTGGTAATTGATTAATTTCTTTTAATAATTCATTCGTTTTCATACATCATGAATTTAGTTTGCAAGGTACTAAAAAAAAATTAAATTACAGTAAAAATTTTATGAATTGGCTCTTTTAAACGTCCAATACGCTATAGTTTGTGTAGCGATGGACTAATCAATGTCTAAAAGGTAGTATGCAGCCTGTTTCAATAATCTGCTTCCCTGTATTTTGAGCGGTCATCAAAAAAGAGGTTCAGGTAAGAGTAATACCGGGATTCTGCAATTTCGCCATCAATTACAGCTTGCTTAACAGCGCACCCGGGTTCATCAATGTGCAGGCAATTGTAAAATTTACAATCTCTGGCAACAGCAAACATTTCGGGGAAGAAATGATACAATTCAGTTTTATCGATATGGCTGATCCCGAATGCTTTTATGCCGGGAGTATCTATTACATAACCACCGAAATCAAGACTGTGCATTTCTGCAAATGTGGTTGTGTGTTTACCGGTCTGGTGTGTTTTGGATAAGGGATTTGTTGCGATATCCAATTTTGGATCGGCCAAATTGATGAAAGAGGATTTTCCCACGCCGGAATGCCCGGCCACCACAGAAATTTTATCTTTTAAGATAGGCTGAATTTCCGGCTTGTATTGCTTGTCAACCGCAGAGACAAGGTAGGTATCAGTAACGATGTTGTTATACACCGTTTTCAGTTCGTCCAGTTCAGATTTGAGGGATTCATTATACAAATCAATTTTATTGAAAACAAGCACCACCGGAATGTTGAAAGATTCAGCACTCACGATGAAACGGTCAATAAAGAGGCGTGTGGTTTTTGGATAATCCAGGGTTGCGATTAATACAGCCTGATCAATATTAGCAGCGATGACCTGGGATTGTTTTGACAAATTAGTGGATTTTCGCAACAAATGATTGCGTCGTTTTTCCACCTTTTCAATCACGCCGGTATTCTCATCATCCTGGAAGTAAAATTGCACATGATCACCAACGGCCACGGGGTTGGTTTTCCTGCTGTTAGCCAAACGCAATTTCCCCCTCAGTGTACAGGAAAAAACATCCTTCCCGGATTGAATCAGATAATTCTTCCCGGTAGATTTAATGACAATCCCTTGTGTTAATTCCAATATCAGAACGGTTTTTTAATCACCCTTAATGGCTGAACAGTAACGTTTTTATATAATGGCATCAAGTTTGGCAGCAAGCGTTGATTTGGGAACAGCCCCCACTTGTTTATCCACAAGTTCACCATCTTTAACAAACAACACCGTAGGGATATTGCGCACTCCATATTTAGCAACAATTTCGGGGTTGCTGTCCACATCCACTTTTCCAATGATTGCTTTCCCGTCGTACTCGGTATCCATTTCTTTCATGATGGGCGTGAGTATTCTGCATGGGCCACACCATTCAGCCCAAAGGTCAATGACTACGGGTTTGTCTGATTTTACTACCAGCTCTTCAAAGTTGTCAGTCGTGATTTCGTGTACCATAATTTACGCATTTTTTAAAGTTTCAAAAATAACTAAATTACGTAATTAATCAATCGTTATTTAATCTCTTTTGGTAACCATTCACAGTATATTTATTTAATATCAATTTCTTAGTTTATACATTTTTATAATTTCTAATTGACCTAATTGACCTAATCAATACCCAAATCCCAATGTGTAAAATGTTAACTTACTTTTTTATAAATAGAGTTAAAAATCAAATTCAAT
>JAYENB010000108.1:0-3630 GCA_034721855.1 Bacteroidota bacterium | reverse complement strand
ATTAGGTCAATTAGGTCAATTAGAAATTATAAAAATGTATAAACTAAGAAATTGATGTTAAATAAATATACTGTGAATGTTTACAAATAATTAATTAATTATGGAAAAATTAAAATGTTTGATTATCGGTTCAGGCCCTGCAGCCTATACGGCAGCCATTTATGCAGCACGTGCAAATCTTAACCCTGTTATCATCGAAGGCCTGCAACCCGGCGGTCAGTTGACAACCACTACAGATGTGGAAAATTTCCCCGGATATCCCGAGGGAGTTACAGGTCAGCAAATGATGGAAGATATGAAAAAACAGGCTCAGCGCTTTGGCACAGATGTCAGGTTCGGACTCATCACGGAAGTGGATTTTTCAAAACGTCCTTTCAAAATCAAAGGCGACCCCGGTATTGAATTTGAAGCAGAATCAGTGATCATTTCTACAGGCGCTACTGCAAAATACCTCGGGCTCGAATCTGAAGAAAAATTTAAAGGCCGCGGCGTTTCTGCCTGTGCCACTTGCGACGGGTTCTTTTACAAAGGCAAAGATGTCGCTGTGGTTGGGGGTGGTGATGCTGCCGCTGAAGAAGCCACTTACCTGGCCGGACTGGCAAAAAAAGTGTATATTATTGTGCGTAAAGATTACATGCGTGCATCCAAAATAATGCAGGCCAAAGTGGCTCAAACCGATAACATTGAAGTACTTTATCAACATACCACGAAAGAAATTCTCGGCGATGACAGTGGTGTTACGGGTGCTCTGCTTCACAATAAAAAAACAAACAAGAATGTTGAAATTAAAATCGACGGCTTTTTCCTGGCAATAGGCCATACCCCCAACAGTAAACCTTTCCGGGATTACATCCACACCGATGATAACGGATACATCTTAACAAAACCCAAATCAGCCCACACCAATGTCGAAGGCGTTTTTGCCTGTGGTGATGTACAAGACCCTAAATACCAACAATCTGTTACTGCAGCAGGTACAGGATGCATGGCTGCTCTCGATGCCGAAAAATACCTGGCGTGATTTCCAGCCTAATATGACACCTGCTGAAAAAGACATTGTGGAAACTGACTAACATTAGATTTTGTTTTAGGTTTATTTGGGCGTGCCCCTGAACAGGTTCTATTTCGCTAGTCTATTTCGCTTAGCGAATCACTCGCTTAGCGAAATAGAAACCTGTGTTCAGGGTCGGTCTGCGGCTATTAGCTGCTTTGCTTCGCCTTTAGCCTGATGTGCTGTGAACAGGAGCTCCACTTGTCGCTCTGCCACAGCAACAGGCTATAAGGCTCATCTTCAGCAGGCTAACCGCCTCCGCCCTCACGCGGGATGGTAGATAGAGTGATGGTGAGATTGCACGAAAGCGAGATGAAAACCTGTCAGATCTTCCATTTTACGTCGGTTTATAGCATAATCATGTGCGATCTTTGTTTCAATGGGTGACCTGACAGGTAGTGTTCTCACTTACCCTCGCTCCATCGTGCCATCGTACCTTTGTGCTTTCGTGCCATCATCACTCACCATCTCACAACTCACAACTCACTACTCACCACTCCGTCACTCCATCGCCAACTCGCCCTTTCGCCCCATCGTGCTATCGTTCAATCCCAGGTGTTTACTTTAATAAAATTGTTAAAAATCCACATTCGTCAAAAAAATTTTTTTTTGTGATGTTTTTTTATTATATTAGCTGTCCGTTTTGAATTTAAATTCTCAGTTTTGCGAGTAAATAAATTAAATAATCAAATGTATTAACCAAAAATTATATGCTTATGAAACGAACAATACTATTATTACTTGGCATGATCCTCTTATGGACATTGCAGGTAAACGCACAATTATCAATTTATGCCGTTGAAACAGATCACACCATTGATTTTGAAACCACGGTTACAGGGATCAATGAAGTCACTTTTGACGGTACCGGATTTGCAACTACCCCGACAGCCGGCCAATTGGATGCCGACGGCTGGGCCGTATTTGGCATGAGCGACGGCGATAAAGATTTCGGCCTTGAATTCACAATTGGAGACCTTGCGAGAGGCGCATCTACCGGTGGTGAAACAACCGGCGGTGTGTATGCTTTTGAAGTGGAAACAGGCAACCATTCCCTGGGAGTGCAATCTACAGAAGATGACTTCACTTCTGGATGGATAGGTGTAGTTATCCAAAACAACACCGGCGATTCCGTTAACGCTATTAGCCTTTCTTATGACCTTTGGGTACTTAACGATGCTAACCGTGCAAACTCTTTCAATGGTGAATATTCCATGACTGGAAACATCTGGGTACCCATTGATGAATTCTCATTTGCCACAACAGAATTAAAGGATGCCCCAGCCGCCTGGACCAAAACAATCATGTCAATAACCGACCAGGATTTGGGATTTACCTTTTATTCAGGAGACAGCATGTTCTTCAGATGGTATTCTGATGATGTATCCGGCAGTGGCAGTAGGGATGAAATCGCTGTTGATAACATCACAGCCAGCTTTTCATACAAAGAATGCTTTCCCATTGCTTCTTTTCCGTGGACTGAAGATTTTGACGGCGACTGGACTTCATGGTGCTGGACAGTAATCGACAACGACACTGACGGAACCACATGGACACAAGATGATGCATACATTACACCACATTCTGGCGAATGGACTGCACACGGCACGGGTAATGAAGATGACTATTTAATTACACCTGAAATCTCCATAACATCAGCCAATTTGCTTATTGAATGGTATGATGTTGTTGAAAGTTCCTCCTATAATAACACATATGATGTATTGGTTTCAACAACCAATACCGACCCTGCCAGTTTTACAGATAACCTTGGCACTTATGACTGTACCAACACGGATTGGACAATGCATACTCTTGATATGTCAGCCTATGATGGACAAAATATTTACATTGCCTTCCACCAAACCTATTCAGCTGCAACAAATTATGGTTTTGGAATTGATGATGTCACTGTACGTAAACTCAGCTCAGAAACCGACTTCCTCACATACAGCTTCCCCGAAGAAACAGGGCCTGCTTTCATTAATTATCTCAACCATGAGATTGACATAGAAGTGGATTTTACCGCTGACCTTACCAGCCTCGTGGCTGAGTTTACCCTTTCTACAGGAGCTACCGCTACTGTAGGCGGTACACCACAGGAATCCGGTGTCACAGCCAATGATTTCAGTGCCCCGGTAACTTATTTGGTAACCGCAGAAGATGGCACCACCACACAAGACTGGACGGTAACTGTCACACAGGCAGCTCCTCCCATCGGTGCAAATTGCAGCAATCCGTTTACTGTGGAATTACCTGGCGCTTTACCATACATAGATGCCGGACAAACCAACTGCGGATTAGGTGATATTTACAGTGAAACCAGCATGGACTACTATGATGGTGGTGAAGATGCCATATATGAAATTACCGTAACAAGTGACGTGGTTGTAGCCATTACCCTGGATCCCGGAACAACTGCCTGGACAGGGGTTGGAATATTTGAATCATGTCCCGATATTGACTTATTGATGGATCTATCAACCAACACAAGTGCTTCTCCTCACAGCATTGAAAGTGTTGTGCTGACTGCAGGCACATATTACATCATGGTTGATAATTATCCAACTCCTTATTGT
>JAYENB010000107.1:0-18408 GCA_034721855.1 Bacteroidota bacterium | reverse complement strand
CCATCGAAGTGGGTGATACTATCATTAAACCCCGAAGGGGTGACATCATTGTAACCACGGGTGTAGCTTGTGGAACCCGTGGGTTACACAAATACCCGAAAAACCTTTTGGCGCGTAAATTTGCTTTTTTCTGCAAATTTCGTGACAAAAGAGCTTGACAATTCCTTTTATAAGGGCATCAAAAACTACAAATTCAGAAAAATCATTATTTTTTTTACAATGTTTGTTGTTAATGATAAAAATTACAATACCTTTGCAGTCCGATTTAGAAAAAATAATTATTAAATGTAGTAATATTATAAAGTTATGCCAACAATACAGCAACTAGTCCGTAAAGGAAGAAAACGCCAGGTGGAGAAAAGTAAATCACCTGCGCTTGGTTCTTGTCCGCAGCGTAGAGGTGTATGTACAAGGGTTTATACAACAACACCAAAGAAACCTAATTCTGCAATGCGTAAGGTGGCAAGGGTCCGTTTAACCAACGGGAAAGAGGTCAATGCTTATATCCCCGGTGAAGGACATAATTTACAGGAACACTCCATTGTGTTGATTCGTGGTGGTCGTGTGAAAGATTTACCTGGTGTACGCTATCATATTGTACGGGGTGCCCTTGATACCTCAGGTGTAGAAGGCAGAACACAAAAACGCTCAAAATACGGTGCGAAAAAACCTAAAAAATAAGATACTGATATTATGAGAAAGATTAAAAACTATACAAGAGAACGTGAGGTAGATCCGGTTTACAACGATGAACTAGTCACCCGTTTTGCCAATGATTTAATGTTGCACGGCAAGAAAGCTCAGGCCCTGAACATTATATATAAGGCGCTCAACATTGTTGACGAAAGAAAAAAAGACACTGAACTTTCTGCCCTCGAAATCTGGAAAAAAGCTTTACAAAATGTCACTCCATTGGTGGAGGTTAAAAGCCGTCGTATTGGAGGTGCCACATTCCAGGTGCCTATGGAAATTCGTGCCGACAGAAAAATTTCTGTTGCCAACAAATGGTTGATTAAAGCTGCACGCAATCGCAGTGGAAAATCAATGGGTGAAAACCTTGCCGCTGAAATTTTGGCTGCCTATAACAATGAGGGCGGTGCTGTGAAGAAAAAAGAAGAAACGCATAGAATGGCTGATGCTAACAAAGCATTTTCTCATTTTAAATTTTAATTGTATATGACCCTGGAGAACACCAGAAATATTGGATTAATGGCGCATATCGATGCTGGTAAAACTACCACCACCGAGCGTATCCTGTATTATACTGGTGTGAATTATAAACTGGGTGAAGTGCATGACGGAGCTGCAACAATGGACTGGATGCAGCAGGAACAACAAAGGGGCATTACAATTACTTCGGCGGCCACAACAACATTCTGGAAACAAAATGATACGAAATACAAGATTAATATTATTGATACCCCGGGGCATGTTGATTTTACTGTTGAAGTAGAACGCTCACTCAGAGTATTGGATGGTGTAATTGCTGTGTTTTGTGCTGTAGGTGGTGTCGAAGCACAATCGGAAACAGTGTGGAGACAGGCTGACCGGTATAAAGTGCCACGGATTGCTTTTGTCAATAAAATGGACAGGGTAGGTGCTGATTTCTTTAAAGTGGTTGAGCAAATTGAATCAAAATTGAAAGCGAAGCCTGTGCCAATGCAAATCCCTATTGGTGAGGAAGATAATTTTAGGGGAGTTGTGGACTTAATTACTGATAAAGCCTATGTGTGGTCCCTTGATGATGAAGGCCTTGGTGCAGAATATGAAATTACCGATGTTCCCGATGATTTAAAAGAAGAAGCACATGAATGGAGGGAGAAGTTGATTGAAACAATCGCAGCCTCCGATGAACAATTGTTTGAACGTTTTTTTAATGATAGAAGTGAAATTTCTGTTGAAGAATTTAAAAAAGTAACACGCAAAGCTGTGTTGAACAGGGAAGTTGTTCCTGTGTTTTGCGGAGCCGCCTTCAAAAATAAGGGCATTCAGCCATTGCTTGATGCCATCACTGATTACCTTCCAAGTCCCCTTGATGTAGAAAATATTGAAGGTATCCATCCAACAACCAATGAACATATTTCCCGAAAACCCGATACCGAAGAACCGCTTGCTGCCCTTTGTTTTAAAATTGCCACCAGCAGTTACGTGGGCAGACTTGCTTATTTAAGAGTGTATTCTGGTACAATCAATGCTAAGCAACAAGCTTATAATGTGCGTACACAAAAACATGAACGCCTGAATAAATTGTATCAGATGCATGCCAACAAACAAAGATCGCTGGATAAAATTTCTGCCGGTGATATATGTGCTGTTGTTGGTTTTAAAGACATTAAAACAGGGGATACCCTCTGTGATAAAAGCAACCCGGTTATCCTTGAAACCATGCAGTTTCCGGAGCCGGTTATCGGGCTGGCTATTGAGCCGGAAGTTCAGTCAGATCTTGAAAAAGTAGCAAATTCACTCAATAAAATTGCCGAGGAAGATCCGACATTCACCGTAAAACATGATGTACAATCAGGACAAACCATTATTAATGGTATGGGAGAATTGCATTTGGAAATTCTCATTGACAGGCTTAAACATGAATTTGGACTTAACCTGAACCATGGGAACCCTCATGTAAATTATAAAGAAAAGTTGGAAGGTGAAGTTAAGCACAGAGAAGTATTCAAAAAACAAACCGGCGGCAAGGGTAAATTTGCTGATATTGAAGTAATTATGTCAGAAGTTGAAGAAAAAGGATTGTTTTTTGAAAATAAGATAAAGGGTGGTGCTATTCCGAAAGAATTTATTTCTGCCATTGAAAAAGGATTTGCTTCGTCAATGAGCAATGGCCCATTGGCTGGTTTTCCTGTACTGGGCATTAAAGTAACACTTGTTGACGGAAGTCATCATCCGGTTGATTCTGACGAACTTGCTTTTGAAATTGCTGCCAGACAGGCATTTCGGAATGCAAGCCGAAAAATGAATGCCAGGTTGCTGGAACCGGTTATGAAATTAGAAGTAACCACACCCGAAGAATACCTTGGTGATGTTGTTGCGGATTTAAATAAACGCCGTGCTGAAATTAAAGGTATGGACGAACAAAGTGGTGCCAGAATTGTGCATGCCATTGTTCCCCTTGCTGAGCAGTTCGGTTATGTTACTGTATTGAGAACCTTAACTTCAGGCAGGGCAAACTCATCAATGGAATTTAGCCATTATGAGCCGATGCCCGCAGAACTGGAGAAGAAAATACTTGAAAAAGGATTGTTGTTTTTTTAATTGTTATTGTATGAGTCAGAAAATAAGAATTAAACTCAGATCTTACGATCACAACCTGCTGGATAAATCATCAGAGAAGATCGTAAAAACTGTAAAAACCACTGGTGCTGTTATTGGAGGGCCTATACCGCTCCCCACACACAAACGGATTTTTACCGTCAACCGTGCTACTTTTGTTAATAAAAAAGCACGTGAACAATTTGAAGTGAATTCACACAAACGATTGCTGGATATTTACAGTAGTACTGCAAATACCATTGATGCGTTGATGAAACTAGAACTGCCCAGTGGTGTTGATGTGGAAATTAAAGTGTAAATTTTTTAATACTAAGTAGAAATGCAAGGAATTATAGGAAAAAAAGTAGGAATGACTTCCATCTACAGTGTTGAGGGGAAAAATATCCCATGCACTGTCATTGAAGCTGGTCCTTGTGTTGTTACACAGGTTAAAACCGAAAAAACTGACGGCTATGAGGCCGTTCAGCTTGCTTTCGATGAGAAAAAAGAAAAACGTACCACCAAAGCGATGAAAAACCACTTTAAAAAGGCTAAAACAAGCCCAAAACGTAAAGTGGTTGAATTTCGTGACTATGGTATGGAAGTGAAACATGGTGATAAAATTACCGTGGATATTTTTATCGAAGGCGAATGGTGCGATGTGAGTGGCAATACAAAAGGTAAAGGATTCCAGGGAGTGGTAAAACGCCACAATTTTTCAGGTGTTGGCGACCGTACCCACGGACAAAAAGACAGGGAAAGAGCTCCCGGTTCACTCGGTGGTTCTTCCGATCCCTCTCGTGTGTTTAAAGGCATGCGTATGGGTGGACGCGACGGAGGCAATAAAGTGAAAATGATCAGCCTCAAAGTCCTGAAAAAAATTCCCGAGAGTAATTTATTGTTAGTCAAAGGTTCCGTACCAGGTGCTAAAGGTTCATATTTAATAATAGAGAAATAATGAAACTAAAAGTATATAATAACAAAGGCCAGGAAACCGGAAACACCCTTGATCTCAACGATGCAATTTTTGCTGTTGAACCAAATGATCATGCTATTTATTTGGATTGTAAACAACACCTGGCAAACAAAAGACAAGGGACACATAAAACAAAAGAACGCAGCGATGTAAAAGGCAGTACCAAAAAGATCAAACGGCAAAAAGGTACTGGTACTGCCCGTGCCGGGGATATAAAAAATCCTGTTTTCAGAGGCGGGGGACGTATTTTTGGCCCGCGACCAAAATCGTATAATCAGAAAATCAACAAAAAAACCAAGCGGCTTGCCAGGAAATCTGCCCTTAGTTACAAAATTAAGGATGGGAATTTATTTGTCATTGATGATTTCGGAATTGATGAAATAAAAACCCGGAAAATAGCGGAAATTCAGGATAATTTTAAAATTTCTGAGAAAAATTTGGTTATTGTTGTGAATCAACAAAATAATAATCTATATTTGTCATCTCGAAATTTGCCGGGCGTTAATATCGTAAGTGTTTCAAATTTAAATACTTACGATATTTTAAAAGCCTCAGTTTTGATGTTTGATGAAGAATCAATTAAGGTTTTGAATGAAAACCTGGCTTAAAAAGTGATCGAAATGAATGTTTTATTGAAACCGATAGTGACAGAAAAAATGACGGATCAGGGAGAAAAACTGAACCGTTATGGATTTATTGTTGATGTAAAAGCAAATAAAGTACAGATCAAACAGGCAATCGAAGGATTGTACGATGTAAAGGTACTTAATGTTAACACAATGCGCTACGATGGCAAGTTGAAAACACGATATACCAAAACTGGTATTGTTAGTGGTAGAACCAATGCCTATAAAAAAGCCATTGTCAGTCTTGATGAATCCGATGCAATTGATTTTTATAGCAATATTTAATCAGAAGTTATGGCAGTTAGAAAATTTAAACCCACAACACCGGGACAACGAAATAAGATGATAAGCAGTTTTTCCGAAATTACAGCGAAAAAACCGAAAAAATCATTGCTTAAACCTTTGAAGAAAGCTGGTGGAAGGAATAAGTCAGGAAAAATGACCCTGCCACATCGTGGGGGAGGTCATAAACGAAGGTATCGTGTAGTGGATTTCAAAAGAAACAAAGATGGTATGAAAGCCACTGTCAAAACGATTGAATATGATCCCAACAGATCTGCACATATCGCCCTGGTTCATTATGAAGACGGAGAAAAACGGTATATCCTGGCTCCCAATGGAATACATATTGATCAGGAACTACTGAGTGGAAAAGGCGTGCCGCCTGAAGTTGGAAATACCTTGTTTTTAAGTGAAATACCACTCGGTACCATTGTGCATAACATTGAAATGCACCCCGGACAGGGAGCTATGCTTGTCCGCAGTGCCGGTGCGTTTGCACAACTTGTTTCCAGAGAAGGCAAATTTGCCGTGGTGAAATTGCCATCTAGAGAAGTGCGTAGAATTCTTACCACATGTAAAGCTACCATCGGAAGTGTGTCAAATGCAGATCATACCCTTGAAATATCCGGAAAAGCTGGTAGATCGCGCTGGCAGGGACGCAGACCAAGAGTGCGTGGTGTTGTTATGAATCCTGTTGATCATCCCATGGGTGGAGGCGAAGGCCGTGCATCCGGTGGTCATCCAAGATCCAAAAAAGGCCTCCTCGCTAAAGGTTATAAAACGCGTAAACCAAATAAAGCATCGGATAAATACATTATTGAAAGACGTAAAAAAAGAAAAAAATAACACGTAATTAGATATGAGCAGATCATTAAAAAAAGGACCATTTATTAACCCTAGCCTTGGGAAAAAAGTTGTGGCTATGCAGAATGCCAAAAAGAAATCTGTGATTAAAACTTGGGCCAGAGCATCAATTATTTCCCCCGATTTTGTCGGTATAACCATTGCTGTTCATAATGGTAAAAAGTTTGTCCCTGTGTATATTACAGAAAATATGGTGGGACATAAGCTTGGAGAATTTGCTCCGACAAGGTTGTTCAGAGGTCATGGTGGAACTAAAAGGTAAAAACAATAAATTATTATGGGTGCAAGAAAAAGATTAGCGGCCGAAAAAAGAAAAGAGGCCAAAAAAAATACAAGTTTCGCTGTATTGAAAAATTGCCCTACATCTCCCCGTAAAATGAGGTTGATGGCGGATTTGGTCAGAGGGAAAGCAGTTGACGAAGCATTGGATATTTTGAAATTCTCTTCCAAAGAAGCTTCAGGAAGGTTGGAGAAACTGTTGATGTCAGCCATTGCAAATTGGCAGGCAAAAAATGAAGGTGTACGCATTGAGGAAGCTAACCTGCTTGTAAGTGAAGTTCATGTTGATTCTGCACGAATGCTGAAAAGAATTCAACCCGCACCACAGGGAAGGGCACACCGGATTAGAAAACGTTCAAACCATGTGTACCTCGCTGTGGAAAGTGCCAATGCATTGATAAGCAGTGAAGAAACCAAAAATAGTGAAGAGAATACATCAGTAAACGTTGAAAAAGAATCTGAAAATTAAAATAATAGTCAATGGGACAAAAGGTAAATCCAATAAGCAATAGACTAGGTATCATCAAAGGATGGGATTCAAACTGGTATGGCGGTAATAAATACGCGGAGAAAATTCTGGAAGATTATAAATTACGTCAGTACCTGAATGTGCGCCTTGCCAAAGCCAGTGTGGCAAAAATTGTAATTGAGCGTTCAGTCAAAATGGTTACCATTACTGTGCATACTGCACGGCCTGGTATCATTATCGGACGGGGTGGATCTGAAGTGGATAAACTTAAAGAAGAACTCAAGAAAATTACATCCAAAGAAGTGCAGGTTAATATTTTTGAAATTAAGAGACCTGAACTTGTTGCTCAATTAGTTGCTTCAAACATCGCCAGACAGATTGAAGGTAAAATTGCTTACCGCCGTGCTGTTAAAATGGCTATTTCATCAACCATGAGGATGGATGCCCAGGGCATTAAAGTGCTCGTTTCCGGAAGGCTTAATGGCGCTGAAATGGCCAGGTCAGAAACCTATAAGGATGGCAGAATTCCATTGCATACCTTCCGTGCTAATATTGATTATGCCCTTTCTGAAGCATTGACTAAAACTGGTATGATTGGAGTAAAAGTATGGATTTGCCGCGGTGAAATTTATGGCAAGGCTGACCTTTCACCAAATGCCGGAATGAGTAAAAAAGGTGGTAAAAAACGGTTTAATAAACACAGAAGAAAATAAAGTGCATAGATCATGTTACAACCCAAAAAAGTAAAATTCAGAAGACATCAAAAAGGCAAGATGAAAGGAAACGCTCAACGCGGAAGTTCCATTGCCTTTGGTTCCTTTGCTCTGAAAACTCTCGAAACAAGCTGGATTAACGGACGGCAAATCGAATCTGCCAGGATCGCAATTACACGTGAGATGCAGAGGCAAGGTAAATTATGGGTCAGAATATTTCCTGATAAACCAATTACCAAAAAACCCGCTGAAGTTCGTATGGGTAAAGGTAAAGGTGATCCGGAAACTTTCGTGGCAAGGGTTACACCGGGCAGGATTATGTTCGAAATTGATGGTGTCCCTTTTGATAAAGCTCAGGAAGCCCTCAGGTTGGGTGCACAAAAATTGCCTGTAAAAACAAAATTCATTGTTAGAAGGGATTATGATTTTAACAATTAAAATTTGAAACAATGAAAAACAGTGAAATAAAACAATTAACCACAAAGGAAATTCTCGAAAAAATCGGGGATGACAAAAATACACTCAACAGGTTAAAGATGAGTCATACAGTTTCTCCCCTCGAGAATCCAAATAAAATTACGGATGTTAAACGTGATATTGCACGCTTAAAAACAGAATTGAGATCACGGGAGCTTAGTGAAAAATAGAATAACTATGGAAAGAAAATTACGAAAAGAACGTGTGGGCGTTGTGTTAAGTAACAAAATGGATAAATCCATTACTGTCAACGTTAAACGAAAAGAAAAACATCCGATGTACGGTAAATTTGTCAATAAAAGCAAACGGTTTATCGCACACGATGAAGATAATAAATGCGATATTGGCGATACTGTGAAAATTATGGAAACTCGACCGATAAGCAAAAATAAAAAGTGGAGATTAGTTGAAATCATTGAAAAAGTTAAGTAAGAATGATACAGCAGGAATCAAAATTGACAGTAGCCGATAACAGCGGTGCTAAAATTGTTCAGTGCATTCGTGTACTGGGTGGTACAGGGAAAAGATATGCCAGTATTGGCGACCAGATAATGGTTGCTGTGAAAACCGCTATTCCTGGTAGCGAAGCGAAAAAAGGATCCATATCAAGAGCTATAGTGGTTAGAACCAAAAAAGAAGTGCGTCGGCACGATGGTTCTTACATTAGGTTTGATGACAATGCCTGTGTTTTACTTGATGCAGCCGGGGAAATTAAAGGTACTCGTATTTTTGGTCCCATTGCTAGAGAATTGAGAGATAAAAAACACATGAGAATTATTTCACTCGCATCTGAAGTATTGTAAATTATATAGACATGGCAAAAAAATTACATATTAAAAAAGGAGATACTGTGATGGTGATTGCTGGTGAATCGCGTGGTTACCAGGGAAAAGTACTCCAGGTTTTACCAAGAAAAAATAAGGCGATTGTGGAAGGTGCAAATATTGTCTCCAGGCATTCAAAACCCGATGCCAAAAATACTGAAGGCGGTATCATTAAACAGGAAGCACCCATTCACTTGTCAAACCTTATGGTAATTGATCCGAAAGAAGGTAAACCTACCCGCGTGGGAAGAAGAAAAGAAGATAATAAGCTGATTCGTTATTCAAAAATATCAGGGGAGGAAATTAAGTAATGGCATACAAACCGAATTTTCAAAAAAATTACGAGGAAGAAATTATTCCCAAATTGAAAGATCAGTTTCAATATACCTCAATTATGGAAATACCAAAAATTGAGAAAATTGTTATTAACCAGGGAATAGGAGATGCGATCACCGATAAAAAGCTAATTACCACTGCTATGGAAGAGTTGGCTCTGATTACCGGACAACAACCGGTAACAACCCATTCCAAAAGAGATATCTCTAATTTTAAAGTGCGTAAAGGAATGCCCATCGGTGTAAGAGTGACACTCAGAAGACATAAAATGTATGAATTCCTCGAAAGGCTTGTACGTAGTGTACTGCCCAGAATTAGAGACTTCAAAGGAGTGGGTATAAAATTTGACGGCAAAGGAAATTATACGCTTGGGGTCAATGAACAGATTATTTTCCCCGAGATAAACCTTGATAAAGTCAATAAAATTATGGGTATGAATATTACCCTGGTGACAACGGCAAATACTGACGAAGAAGCTTATGCTTTATTGACTGATTTTGGAATACCATTTAAAAACAAACAAAAATAATACGATATGGCCAAAGAATCCATGAAAGCGCGTGAAAGAAAACGCAAAAGAATGGTTGAAAAATACGCTGATAAACGGGCAAGATTAAAAGCTGAAGGAAATTATGATGCCCTTCATAAATTGCCCAGGAATTCATCGAAAGTACGCTTACATAACAGGTGTAGCATCACGGGAAGGCCCAAAGGATACATGCGCCAGTTTGGGGTAAGCAGAATTGTGTTTAGGGAAATGGCATCAAATGGCCTTATCCCGGGAGTTAAAAAAGCAAGTTGGTAATCATTAGATAAGCATGAAATTATGACAGATCCGATTGCAGATTATTTGACCAGAATAAGAAACGGAATCCAGGCGAAACAAAGAGTTGTGGAAATACCAGGGTCAAATCTTAAATATGAAATGACAAAAGTCCTTTTTGATAAAGGATATATCCTTAATTATAAATTTGATGAGGATAATAAACAGGGAATGATCAAAGTCGCTTTGAAATATCATCCCAAATCGAAAGTATCAGCTATTAAGAACCTTGAGCGAGTTAGTAAGCCAGGCCTTAGGAAGTATACCAATGTCAAGGACATCCCAAGGGTCCTTAATGGCTTAGGTATTGCTCTGATTTCAACCTCTCATGGTGTGATGTCTGATAAAGAAGCAAAAAAGATGAATTTGGGTGGCGAAGTATTGTGTTACGTTTATTAAAATTTTTATCATGTCAAGAACAGGCAATTTACCAATTCAAATACCGGAAAAAGTTACCGTTGAGGTGAAAGGTAATGTTATTACCGTAAAAGGACCGGTGGGCGAATTAGAACAAGAAATCAATAAAGAGTTGAAAATCAACCAGGATGATAAACAAATCGTGCTGGAAAGACCGTCTGAATCTATCAGGCATAAATCCATGCACGGATTGTACAGATCCCTTGTTGCCAATATGATTGAAGGTGTGTCAAGCGGATTTAGCAAACAACTCGAATTGGTTGGTGTTGGATTTAAAGCTGAAAACAAAGGCCAGCTGGTTGATTTTGCACTGGGATATTCACACCATATCTACTTTCAAATACCATCTGAAATTGAGGTGGAGTGTAAAACCGAAAAAAGAAAGAATACAATCATTAGCCTGAAAAGTGCAGACAAACAATTGCTTGGCCAGGTAGTTGCCAAAATAAGGTCACTGAGGCCACCAGAACCCTACAAAGGCAAAGGTATCCGCTTTGTTGGTGAAGAGATCAGGAGAAAAGCTGGTAAAACAGCCAGTGTATAATTTTTAATATCAAGATATTATGTCAAATAAAAATTTAACAAGCAGACAAAGAATTCGTAAAGGCATCCGGGGAAAAATTTCCGGAACGGCTGAAAAACCACGGTTGGCAGTGTTTCGTTCCAATAAACACATTTCTGCTCAGATCATCAATGATGATGAAGGTATTACCCTAGCTGCGATAACATCAGCAGCAAAGGACATGGCAGATATCAAAGGAACAAAATCAGAAGTAGCACAGAAAACCGGTGAGGCTTTTGCTAAAAAGGCCATTGATGCAGGAATTGCTACGGTTGTATTTGACAGAAGTGGTTATCAATATCATGGACGTGTAAAGGCTTTTGCTGAAGGCGCCAGAAAAGGAGGCTTAAAATTTTAAATAATATGACATTAAACGTGAAAAAAGTTAAAGCCAGCGACCTCGATCTTAAAGATAGATTGGTTGCTATTAACAGGGGAACAAAAGTAACCAAAGGTGGACGAAATTTTACCTTTGCTGCTATTGTTGTAGTAGGTAATGAAGAAGGCATTGTCGGACATGGTCTGGGTAAAGCCGGAGAAGTAGCTTCCGCCATAGAAAAAGCCGTGGAAGATGCTAAGAAAAATCTGGTGAAAGTGCCTATTTATTCCAATACAATCCCCCACGAACAAACAGCAAAGTACAGCGGGGCTAAAGTATGGTTGAAGCCTGCTTCATCAGGAACAGGTGTAGTTGCCGGTGGTGCGATGCGTGCTGTGTTGGATAGCGTTGGCATCAAGGATGTCCTGGCTAAGTCCAAAGGCTCTGCGAACCCGCACAACCTGGTTAAAGCTACAATGAGAGCACTTCTCGAAATGAGAGATCCTGTTACCGTAGCAGAACACAGAGGGATTTCACTGGAAAAAGTGTTTAACGGATAAGATAATATTGATTGTTATGACAAAAGTGAAAATTACCCAGTTTAGAAGCAGTATAAACTGCTGTAAAAGACAAAGAGATACTCTGCAAGCCCTCGGTTTGAGAAGAATGCATCAGAGTGTTGTACATGAGGCAACTCCTCAGATTATTGGTATGGCTAAAGCAGTCAGCCATCTTGTGAAAAAAGAAGATGTTAAATAATTAAGATCAGTGTAAACATGGATTTAAGCTCATTAACACCAGCTAAAGGATCAAATAAACCGGATGGAAAACGCTTCGGACGAGGCGAAGGTTCCGGTAAAGGAGGCACCGCCACTCGTGGTCACAAAGGTGCTAAATCCAGATCCGGATATTCCAGAAAATTGGGTTTTGAAGGTGGACAAATGCCGCTCCAACGTACCAGCCCAAAATATGGATTCAACAATATCAACCGTAAAGAATATAAACCTGTAAATCTTTCCAGGCTGCAGGAAATTGTCGATAAATATAAAGTGGAAACCATTGATGTGGAAGGACTAGTGAAGTATGGTGTTGTTAAACCGAACAAACTCGTTAAAATTCTTGGCAATGGCGAACTGAAATCAAAAATCAATGTCAAAGCACATGCGTTTTCTGAATCGGCAACCAAAAAAATTGAAAAGCTTGGTGGAACTGTTGAAAAAAAGTAAAGGATGAAACGATTAGTTGAAACAATCAGAAATATTTGGCATATTGAGGATTTACGTAAACGTATCCTTACAACCTTAGGTCTCATTTTGATTTACAGGCTTGGTAGTCATGTTGTTTTGCCGGGTGTTGACCCCAATATGCTTGCCGGCCTTCAACAACAAACCTCCAAAGGGGTACTCGGTTTACTGGATATGTTCTCTGGTGGTGCTTTCTCAAGAGCCTCTGTGTTTGGCCTTGGAATTATGCCTTATATCTCTGCTTCAATTGTTGTTCAGCTTCTTGGGATTGCAGTACCTTATTTCCAAAAATTGCAACGCGAAGGAGAAAGCGGCAGAAAACGTATCAATCAAATTACAAGATACCTTACTGTCGGCATTTTGCTGCTCCAGGCACCTACTTATATTGCCAATTTGCATGCACAATTACCACCTGAGGCTTTTGCCATTAAAGGGCCTTTGTTTACCATCAGCTCGGTCATTATTCTTACATCGGGCACCATGTTTGTTATGTGGCTTGGTGAACGTATTACAGATAAGGGCATTGGAAATGGTATTTCATTGATTATCATGATTGGCATCATTGCACGCCTGCCTCTGGCTTTTGCACAGGAGCTTGTTTCACGTTTTACTGCTCAGGCAGGTGGCCTTGTTATGTTACTGGTAGAAATTGTGATTTTATTCGTCATTTTTATGCTCACAATTGCTCTTGTACAGGCAGTCCGCAGAATTCCTGTACAATATGCAAAACGCGTTGTTGGAAACAGACAATATGGTGGTGTCAGGCAATACATTCCGCTTAAAGTTAATTCGGCAGGGGTAATGCCAATCATATTCGCGCAGGCCTTGATGTTTGTACCCATCATGATATCCGGATTTGGCGATTCCGATGCCATGAGCCGTTTTGGTGCTGCATTTGCCAATTATACAGGATTTTGGTACAATGCCGTGTTTGCAATTATGATCATTTTATTTACCTATTTTTATACCGCCGTCACGGTAAATCCCCAGCAAATGGCTGAAGATATGAAGAAAAATGGTGGTTTTATTCCCGGCGTAAAACCAGGGAGGAAAACCGTTGAATTTATTGATAGTATCATGTCACGCATTACCTTGCCCGGATCTATTTTCCTGGCAATTGTGGCTATATTGCCTGCATTTGCAATCCTGGCAGGAGTGAACAACCAGTTTGCCCAGTTTTACGGCGGAACATCCCTGCTTATCCTTGTTGGTGTTGTGCTTGATACATTGCAACAAATTGAGTCACACTTGATGATGAGACATTATGACGGATTGACAAAATCAGGCAGAATCAAAGGCAGAGGCCAGACGGCTTCAGCCTTGTAATATAATAAACGTTCTTTGATGATATATTTAAAAACAGAAGAAGAAATTGAACGGATGCGGGAAAGCAACCGGATAGTATCTATGACACATGCCGAAATTGCACGTGTCATTAAACCTGGGATTTCCACCATCTCAATTGATAAGCTTTCTGATGAGTTTATCAGGGACATGGGAGCTGTACCAGGGTTCTTGAATTATTCCGGGTTTCCGAATTCTGTTTGTATCTCTGTTAATGATGTGGTTGTTCATGGTATCCCCGATGATACGGTGCTTGAAGATGGAGATGTGGTTTCTGTGGATATTGGTGCCGTAAAAAACGGATTCAATGGTGATTCTTGTTTTACATTTGAAGTGGGAAACGTAGATGAACAGCTAAAACATTTATTGCAGGTCACCAGGGAATCCTTGTATAAAGGGATTGAAAAGGCTGTTCCCGGAAACCGCATCGGTGATATTGGACACGCTGTACAACAACATGCCGAAAAACATAGTTATGGTGTTGTACGTGAATTGGTAGGCCATGGAATTGGGGCGGACTTGCATGAAGAACCGGAAGTGCCGAATTTTGGCCGGAAAGGAACAGGCCCTAAGATGCAGCGTGGAATGTGTATTGCCATTGAACCTATGATTACTATGGGTAAACGGTTTATCAGGCAGGAAAAAGATGGCTGGACTATTCGCACAATAGACCATAAACCCTCTGCCCATTTTGAGCATACCATCGCAATCACAAAAGGGAAAGCTGATATCCTGTCGGATTTCAGCATCATTGATAAAGCAGTTGAACAAAATAAATTAAATAAATAAAATAGATTATGGCGAAACAACCCTCTATAGAACAAGATGGAACAATACTCGAAGCATTGTCGAATGCTATGTTCAGGGTAGAACTTGAAAACGGGCATGTGATCACAGTTCATATTTCAGGCAAAATGAGAATGCATTACATTAAAATATTGCCTGGTGACAGAGTGAAAGTTGAAATGTCTCCATATGATTTAACCAAAGGACGAATTACGTTTCGTTATAAATAAAAAGGAAGGCTTCACAGCTAAAATAATAATAAACAGTTAATTACAGTTAATAACAGTTACAAATGAAAAAACAGGCTCCTTATAAAAAATTGAAAATTTATCAAAACACGATTTAATCGCAACCGTTATTAACTGATTGTTAACCAATGGTAACTGTTTTTAATTGTGAACGGTTACATAAAAAGGAAGGACAACGCTATGAAAGTAAGAGCATCTGTTAAAAAAAGAAGTGCAGATTGTAAAATTGTTAGGCGCAAAGGAAGGGTGTACCTTATTAATAAGAAAAACCCTAAATTTAAAATGCGTCAGGGTTAAAATAAATTGAATGTAAATTGAATTTAAACAGATAATACATTATGGCAAGAATCGCTGGTGTTGATGTACCAAACAACAAGAGAGGAGAAATAGCTCTCACGTATATTTACGGCATTGGAAAAAGCCGGGCCAAAGAAATTTTGACTAAAGCCAAGGTGGACCCAAATATAAAATCCAATGACTGGACTGATGATCAAATGTCAGCCATTAGAAATGTGATGGAAGATTACATTGTCGAAGGGGAACTTAGATCCCGTGTCCAGTTGGATATCAAACGCCTGATGGATATAGGGTCATACCGTGGTATTCGTCATCGTATAGGCTTACCCCTGAGAGGACAAAATACCAAAAACAATGCACGTACACGTCGTGGTAGAAAGAGAACCATTGCAAACAAAAAGAAAGCTATTTAATACTTTTATAATATGGCAAAGAAGAAAACAAAAGTTACAAGAAAACGTATTGTCAGAGTGGATACCCTGGGGCATGCTTATATCCATTCATCGTTTAACAATATTATTATTAGCCTCACTAACAATGATGGACAGGTTATTAGCTGGTCATCATCAGGCAAAAGAGGCTTTAGGGGAAGCAAAAAAAACACACCTTATGCTGCTCAGGTTGCCGCTGAAGAATGTGCAAAGGTGGCTTATGATGCAGGCATGCGGAAGGCTAAAGCATATGTTAAAGGCCCTGGTTCCGGACGTGAAGCTGCTATGAGAGCTATTCATAATTCCGGGATTCAAATTACTGAAATTATTGATGTGACACCATTGCCCCATAACGGATGCAGACCATCAAAAAGAAGAAGAGTTTAATAATTTTTAATAGATTGATTCATGGCTAGATACAGAGGACCAAGAACAAAAATCGCCAGAAAGATTGGTGAACCCATTTTCGGGCCGGATAAATACTTCGAAAAAAAGAATTATCCCCCCGGCCAACATGGGAATAACAGAAGAAGACGTAAAGTATCTGAGTATGGTACTCAACTGAAGGAAAAACAAAAAGCCAAATATACCTATGGTATTTTGGAAAAACAGTTCTCAAACCTTTATAAAAAGGCCAATAGCACCAAAGGTGTCACTGGTACTGTTTTGCTTCAGTTGCTTGAGTCCAGGCTCGATAATGTTGTGTTTAGACTGGGTATTGCCCCTACAAGGCAAGCTGCCAGACAAATCGTCTCACACAGGCATATCGTGGTGAACGGGAAGGTGTTGAATATTCCTTCAGCTCGTGTCAGAGCCGGTGATATTGTTGGTGTACGGGAACGTTCCAAAGCACTTGACATCATTACTGAATCACTGGAATCTGCTAACCACAGTAAATTTTCGTGGTTGGAATGGGACCAGGAACAAATGGCAGGCAAATTCTTAAATATGCCCCAGCGGGAAGAAATACCCGAAAATATTGAAGAACAATTAATTGTTGAATTATATTCTAAATAATCCATAACCCTATATTTTATGGCTATTATACCTTTTCAAAAACCGGATAAAGTCGTCATGATTGAGGCTGACGATTATAAAGGAAAATTTGAGTTTAAACCACTTGAACCCGGATATGGCATTACCATTGGAAATGCGTTAAGACGAATTCTGCTGTCCTCACTCGAAGGATTTGCTATCACCAACATTAAATTAGATAGTGTTGACCATGAATTTTCAACCATTAAAGGAGTGATTGAAGATGTGACTGAAATTATTCTTCAACTCAAGCAGGTGAGGTTTAAACAACAAATTGAAGATTTCGATGGGGAAAGAGTTACTGTCACTATCTCTGGCCAAAATGTATTTAAAGCCGGGGATATTGGTAAATTCCTGACAGGATTCAAAATTCTGAATCCCGATCTCGAAATATGTCACATGGAACCTGATGTTACCTTGAAAATGGATATTACCGTTAGCAAAGGCAGAGGGTATGTTTCCCCAGAAGAAAATGTCCCCGAAGAAGAAGAAATCGGTGTTATTCCCATTGGTTCTGTATTTACACCTATCCGTAATGTTCAATATACCATCGATAACATGAGGGTAGAACAAAAAACGGATTTTGAAAAATTGTTGGTGGAAATTGTGACTGATGGTTCTGTGGACCCAAAAGAAGCGCTGAAAGAAGCTGCTAAAATCCTGATCCAGCATTTTATGCTCTTTAGCGATGAGAAAATCATGCTTGATGAGGATGAAAGCATGGGCAATGAAGAATTTGACGAAGAAGTCCTTCACATGCGTCAACTGCTCAAAACTAAGCTTGTTGACCTCGACTTGTCTGTCAGAGCTCTCAATTGTTTGAAAGCTGCCGATGTTGAAACGCTGGGCGATTTGGTGCATTATAATAAAACTGACCTGTTGAAATTCAGAAATTTTGGTAAGAAATCGCTTACTGAACTTGAAGACTTGCTTGTAAATCTTAATCTGGATTTTGGTCTTGATATTTCAAAATATAAGTTAGATAAGGAATAAATTGATTTGTGATGAGACATAGAAAGTCATTTAACCATTTGGGAAGAACCACTGCACATCGTAAAGCCATGTTGAGTAATATGGCTGTTTCCCTGATTATGCATAAGCGAATTAACACTACAACTGCCAAAGCTAAGGCACTGAAAAAGTATGTGGAACCTTTGATTACAAAAGCAAAGGAAGATAATACACATAACAGGAGAAGGGTATTTCAGAAATTGAAGGATAAAAATGCAGTATCGGAACTTTTTCGCAATGTAGTTGTGAAAATTGGAGAACGGCCGGGAGGATACACGCGTATTTTGAAAACTGAAAACCGCCTCGGTGATAACGCAGAGTTGTGTATCATTGAATTGGTTGATTATAACGAAAATATGTTGGCTGCCAAAGAAGAAGAAAAATCCAAAAAGAAACGCAGCAGACGTGGCGGACGTCGTCGTGGCGGCTCTAAGAAAAAAGCGGATCAAACTGAAAGTGCCGCTAAAGAACAAGCCGAAGAAAAACCTGTTGAGGATAAATCTCAGGCTAAAGTTGAAACGGATTCTACATCGGATACCAGTGCAGAAAAAAAAGAAGAAAAACCAAAATCTGGTAAAGAATCCAAAACTGAAACTGCAGATGCTTCAGAAACCCCAAAGGCTGAGGAAAAGAAACCTGAAGCTAAAAAGGAAACGCCTGAAGCTAAAAAAGCAGAACCAAAGGCTAAGGAAAAACCGGCTGAAGAGAAAAAAGAAGCAGATAAAGCTAAATCTGAACCCAAAGCAAAAAAAGAAGAATCAGCTGAAGATAAGAAAGAAGA
>JAYENB010000106.1:0-18411 GCA_034721855.1 Bacteroidota bacterium | reverse complement strand
CTCCAAATTTAGCTGTTCTTTCTTCTAAATCCCAATTTTTGTTATTAGTTTTATTGGTCATTTTTTAGATTAATTAGAGCAATTAGAAATTAGGTCAATTAACAGTTATTTAATTTTAAAATGTGAACAGTTACCATCAACCTTATATATTAATAAACAGGCACTGACTCACAATCTGGATTTTATTAAAAACCTGGTGGGCAAAAAGGTGCGTTTTTCATCTGTGATTAAGGGCAATGCCTATGGTCATGGTATCGAAGTTTTTGTTCCGTTAGCAGAAAATTGTGGAATCAATCATTTTTCGGTGTTTGATGCCAACGAAGCCCTGCGTGCATACAATGCATCACGTCAAAACGCCGGGATTATGATCATGGGTATGATTGATGTCTTTGAACTTGACTGGGCTGTTCAAAAAGGGGTGGAGTTTTATGTTTTTGACTTTGACCGGCTTTTTAATGCATTGGAAGCAGCTAGACGTATTGGTAAGCCGGCAAGAATACACCTTGAAGTGGAAACCGGGATGAACCGTACCGGTTTTGATGAGCGGGATGTGGATAAGCTGATTAAGATTTTGCAGAAAAACAAAAAGTATTATGTACTGGAAGGGATTTGCACTCATTTTGCCGGTGCCGAAAGCATAGCCAATTATGCCAGGGTCCTTACCCAGATAAAACGGTATAAAAACCATGTAAAGAAATTCAGACGCCATAGCATAAAACCAAAATACAGGCATGTTGCCAGTTCGGCTGCAACCGTAACTTATCCTGAAACACGGCTCGATATGGTTAGAATCGGAATTATGCAGTTTGGTTTTTGGCCCAGCCCTGAAACGTTTATCAATTACATCAGCGACAAGAAAGACAAAGAAGACCCCTTGCAACGCATTATTACCTGGAAATCAAAGGTTATGGACACAAAATACGTGAAAACCGGCGAATTTATTGGGTATGGTACAAGCTACATGGCAAGGAATAACATGAAAATTGCTACGATTCCCGTCGGGTATGCTCACGGATATAGCCGTTCTCTCAGTTACCAGGGGCGGGTGCTTATCAATGGCCACCGTGTGGATGTAATTGGAAATGTAAATATGAATGTGCTGATTGTGAAAATTACAGATATCCCTGAAACAAAACGTGGCGATGAAGTGGTGCTGATCGGTAAACAAGAAGGGGCCGAAATTACCGTAGCATCTTTCAGCGATTTCAGCGACCAGTTAAATTATGAAATGCTAACCCGTTTACCTGAAGAAATTCCACGCATTATTGAGATATAGTCACCCTGTTTTTTCTCCAATTAAGGGGCACGCCCATGTTTAAATTACAAATCACAAATTCCAAATGAAAAAACTTGTCCGGCGCAGATTTCTTATGTTAATATGTCTCGTTTAATCTGTGGCAATTTGTGGCATATCCTTTTTTATTAAAGCTGCTGATGAATTATGACAAATAAATTTCAAATCAACATCCCATCTTTGATTGTTAATTTGCGATCGGCAAGTTCCGCATGTTGCTCATTATGAGTGATGATGATGAAAGTCTGATCAAAATCCTGCTTGAGTTCCTGAAAAATCTTATACAAATCAAGGCTGTTTTTTGAATCCAGATTCCCGGATGGTTCATCAGCAAGTATTACCGTAGGATTGTTGATCAGGGCGCGCGCTATGGCTACCCGTTGTTTTTCGCCACCTGATAATTCTGCCGGTTTATGATCAAGCCGGTTTTCCAGCCCCATCCTGACCAACAGGTCATGGGCTTTCTGTTCTGTTTCCTGTTTTTTATCACCGCGGATAAATCCCGGGATGCTTGTGTTTTCGAGCGCTGTAAATTCCGGTAACAAGTGGTGAAATTGAAACACAAATCCAATCTGCTGGTTTCTGAATTTTGACATGGCTTTCTCTCCCAGAGCATGGCAATCTGTGTTGTCAATGATTACCTTGCCCTTATCGGGTTTCATCAAGGTGCCTATGATTTGAAGCAGGGTTGTTTTGCCTGCCCCCGATGCTCCCACAATCGAAACCATTTCTTTTTTCTTTACGGATAATTCTATTCCTTTGAGGACTTTCAGGCTCCCAAAAGATTTGTGAATGTTTTCAACACGTATCATAAAAAATATTTGCTCAAAGTTAATAAATATTGAAAATTTCATGTGCTTATGTCCAACAAATTTATTATTTTTATTCCCTTTTTAGCAAAGAAAACTTTATCTGAAAAACATTTTGTAAATGGCTGAAAATAAAACAAAAACATCAAAAAAGACCGTTGAAGAACTCAACGAATTGTATGGAAAAATGCCGCCTCAGGCTGTTGATATCGAAGAGGTGTTGTTGGGTGCGCTTATGCTCGAACAGGATGCCATTTTGCTGGTTATAGATATCCTTGAAAAAGAGAGTTTTTATAAAGAAGAACATAAAATTATTTTTGAGGCCATCATGGAACTGGCGAAAGAACAAAAGCCCATTGATATTCTCACCGTTACCAATTATTTGAAAGCCATTAACAAAATAGATGAAGTTGGCGGACCTCATTATATTTCAGAGCTCACCAGTAGGGTGGCAACCGCTGCCCATGTGGAATATCATGCCAAAATTATACAGCAGAAATACATCCAGCGGATGCTTATACAGTCATCTTCAGAAATTCAGAAACGCGCTTTCGATGACAGCCAGGATGTTGATAACCTCATAAATTATGCTGAAAATGAGATTTTCCAGATATCGGAAGGGAACATAAAGAAAGAAACCGTTGTAATCAAAAACCTCGTAGGAAATGCCATTAGCCTTGTGGAGGAAGCCAGTCAGCGCGAAGATGGTTTGTCCGGTGTGCCCAGTGGCTTTTCTGAATTGGACAGATACACATCCGGTTGGCAGCCTGCCGATTTGGTTATTGTTGCTGCCAGGCCCGCCATGGGGAAAACAGCGTTTGCATTGTCTATGCTCAGAAACGTGGCCATTGATCATGATAAACCGGTGGCTTTGTTCAGCCTTGAAATGTCATCGCTCCAACTCGTTACCAGGTTGATTTCCGGAGAAACAGAAATTCCGGGAAACAATTTGAGAAACGGAAACCTGCAACCACATGAATGGGAACAACTCGATGCCAAAGTGAAACCACTGGAACAAGCCCCTGTTTACGTGGATGATACACCGGCTATTTCTGTTTTTGAACTGCGTGCCAAAGCACGGCGACTCGTAAAAACCCATCATATCAAATTGATCCTCGTTGATTACCTGCAATTGATGACTGCTAATGTTGATACCAAGGGGAACAGGCAGGAGGAAGTGTCCATCATTTCACGAAACCTGAAAGCCATCGCCAAAGAACTGAATGTTCCTATCATCGCGTTGTCTCAGCTTAACCGTTCTGTTGAAACACGTGGTGGGGATAAGCGGCCCCAGCTTTCTGATCTTCGTGAATCCGGAGCCATTGAGCAGGATGCTGATATGGTGTTGTTCCTTCACCGGCCCGAATATTATGATATCCTGGAAGACAAAGAAGGAAATTCTCTCAAAGGAATGGCCGAAGTGATATTGGCTAAGCATCGTAATGGAGCAACAGGAAGCATATACCTCGAATTTGTGTCTGAATTTGCTAAGTTCAAAGAAAAACAGTCCATGTTAGATCCAAGCGGTATGACATTGTCATCCAAGATGAATGAAGAGCAGGGTGCTGAAATAACTGAAAACGATGCTTTCGGAAACATTGATGATGAAGATGAAAATCCCATCAGTTTTTAATTCATTTATTCATAGAAAACAATTTGTTAAATTTATCAACCATTTATAGAATAGAACCAAAATAATTTACCTGGCGTTACGTTGTTTGTAATATGAAGCATTTGAAACACATACTGTTCATCGGTGCCATTTTATTAAGTTCTTTTTCCCATGGTGCTTATATTTTAATTTCCATGGATGATGACCAGGCAAATCACCTGAAAGCTTACGGTATCACGTATTGGAGCCTGCAAAATGATGTGGATTCATGGTGGCTTTTGAATTACCAGGGAGGAAGTTTCCTGATCCCATATCACAAAGAAATTGAAACCGAATGTGTTATCCGCGGGGTGAGTTATAAAATTATTGCCGATGCTCAAAAAAATCAAATATTTGCAAAAATTGCCCAGGCAGATGTCAACATGGAAACCATTAAGCTTGAAAAAGCACCTAAAATAGCGGTGTATTCTCCACCCGGAAAGCAACCATGGGATGATGCGGTTACCCTTACCCTGTCGTATGCAGAGATTCCTTACGATGTGATTTACGATACCGAAATCATTGAAGGTAAACTCAATGAGTATGACTGGTTGCACCTGCATCACGAAGATTTTACAGGACAATACGGCAAGTTTTATGGCGCTTACAAACACATGCAATGGTACCAGGCCCAAAAGCGGGATTCAGAAGCCGAAGCAGCCGCTCTTGGTTTTGAAAAGGTAAGCCAGTTAAAACTCTTTGTTGCCAAAACCATTAAATCCTACGTATCCCGCGGCGGATTTTTGTTTGCCATGTGTTCGGCAACCGACACCTATGATATTGCCCTGGCTGCTGATGGACTTGACATCTGTGGTCCCATGTTTGACGGCGACCCTGCTGACCCGGGTGCCCAATCCAAATTGAATTATGATAACTGCCTGGCTTTTAGGGATTTTAAACTTATTATGAACCCTTACGAATACGAGTTTTCCAACATTGATGTGACACAAACAAGGAAAGTAGCAGAAGAGGAAGATTATTTTTCATTGTTTGAGTTTTCTGCAAAGTGGGACCCTGTCCCAACCATGCTGTGTCAGAATCACACTTACCTTGTAAAAGGCTTTATGGGGCAAACCACAGCTTTCAATGCCGACCTTGTTAAACCGGATGTGCTGATCATGGGAGAAAACAAATCTGCCAATGAAGCGCGCTATATCCATGGTGAATTTGGAAAAGGCACCTGGACTTTCCTTGGAGGCCATGACCCTGAAGATTACAGGCATTATGTTGGCGATGAACCTACCGAGCTGGAACTGCATCCCAACTCCCCCGGTTACAGGTTGATTCTCAACAACATTTTGTTCCCTGCTGCCAAAAAGAAAAAGCTAAAAACCTGAGTGGTTAACCGTTTTTAACCGTTCTTAACCTATTTTTTATGACACCTGAAGATGCTTTTTGTTTTGCAATGACTAAAGTCAAAGATTTAGAAACTGATGGCATTGATATTACCATTATCCCGTCAAAAAGTAAAGACGATCAGGAACTGATCAATAAATTCTGTACATCTGACAAAATACCGCCTGAATTGTGGCATAATATATGTTTTAAATTTACAGATAAAGCACAGATCAACAAAATTCGCAAACTTGCCAATTATTTAGCCATGTGTGGAATCAGTTTTGATATCGGTGGCACTACCGGCTTACGGGATTGGGAATTCGACTGGTTATTTAGTTACATCGAAGGCGAAAACAAACGGGAGTGGAACAAGGCCGGGAAAAGGGTTGAAGATATGATAAACAAACTAAGCAGGAGAAAAAATAAATAAGCTTACCGATACCTCAATATTTCCCTGCTATTGCGGTGTGGTTTTAAGCATTATAAAGTTTCTGTAATACCTTTAAACTTTATTCCCCGCTACTCTATTTCCCAGTCATACCCGTCCTTACGGTCACGCACAACAATGCCACTGGCTTTTAGTTCATCCCGGATTTTATCTGCGGTAGCAAAGTCCTTGTTCTTTTTGCTTTGCAGGCGGATGTCTAACAGTAAATCCACAACGGGCTTCAGTTTATCCTGGGTTTTGTTTTGTTCTTTTTCTTCAAAATCAAGACCAAGAATGCCGGCAGCATAAGTTTCGAAGGTCTCTTTCAGTGCCAATTTGCCGGTGCCGGATATCTGTTCTTTGCCGTTTTGAATGTTCCCTATCAGGTTGGCCGCATCAAACAAATGAGCTATTACAATGGGTGTGTTCAAATCATCAGCCAAAGCTTCTTCGCATTTATCCCTGATTGCTGTTATATCCAAGCTGCTTTTTTCAGAAACAGGTAATTTATTTATTGCATAGTATGCCCTTGTTAACCGTTTTAATCCTTTGGCAGCAGCTTGCAATGCTTCGTTCGAAAAATTCAGGGTCCCACGGTAATGAGCCTGTAAAATAAAAAACCGGATGGTCATTGGTTCGTATGCCTGTTCTAGCACCTTATGCGTGCCTGCAAAGAGCTCATCCAGCGTAATAAAATTGCCCAGTGATTTGCCCATTTTCTGCCCGTTGATGGTAATCATGTTGTTGTGTATCCAGTACCGGACAGATTCTTTTCCCTGTGCTGCTGTTGACTGTGCAATTTCACACTCGTGATGGGGAAATAGCAAATCCATACCACCACCATGAATATCAAATTCATCTCCGAGGTATTTGGTGCTCATAACGGAGCATTCAAGGTGCCAACCGGGAAAACCTACGCTCCACGGCGATTTCCATCGCATGATGTGTTGATGTGAGGCTTTTTTCCACAACGCAAAATCCAGTGCGTTGCGTTTTTCTGATTGGGATGACAGTTCACGTGTATTGCTTTGCAAATCTTCAATTTTACGGCCGCTTAATTTCCCGTAATCATGTTGTTTTGCGTAATTTTCCACATCAAAATACACAGAACCATTGGTTTCATACGCATACCCTGAATCCAGGATATCCTGTACCATTTCAATTTGCTCAGGAATGTGGCCAGAGGCCTGTGGTTCAATATCCGGCCGCAGCACATTCAGTGCATCCATGTTTTTGTGATACAAACGCATATAATGAAATACAATTTCCATAGGCTCAACTGATTCCAGCCTGGCTTTTTTGGCCACTTTGTCTTCCCCATCATCCGCATCGTTTTCCAGATGACCAACATCGGTAATGTTACGCACATAGCGCACTTTATAGCCTGTATGTTTTAAATACCGGTATAGAACATCAAATACAATTCCTGCCCTGGCATGCCCCAGGTGAGCATCTCCATATACTGTAGGGCCACAAACATACATGCCAACATGAGGCGGGTTCAATGGTTCAAAATCTTCTTTCTTATGTGTGAGTGTGTTGTAAAATTTTATTGCCATACCATTAAATTTTCAATAAAAAGCATGAGCCCAGTCTAAACAGGCATTGTTTTGCCACTAAGACACTAAGAGTCACAAAGTATCACAAATCCTTAAGTACTGTAATTCAGGACTTTGTGACTCTTGGTGTCTTTGTGATTTTGTGGCATTTCTCATTTTTTTGACTTTTTAGACCGGACTCAAGCATTTTTAAATTATTCAGTTAATTTTGCTTGGTGACAAAGTTAATACATTAGACCAATGAAAAATAGTAATTTCTCAAAACTTTATGTGATTTTAGCAGGACTGATTTTTTTCTGTTATGCCTGCGATTTTTCCAACCAGGAAAACACAAACGTCAACGCCCCGAAATATGTGTTTTATTTTATTGGCGACGGGATGGGGCATCAACATGTTAAATTGACAGAGGCCTATCTGCACGCATGCAACCACGATGCTTTTGGTTTTGATAAACTGGCTTTTGATACACTTCCTGTGTCCGGTACATCAACCACACATGCTGCTAACCGGTTGATTACAGGTTCAGCCGCTGCAGGGACAGCGCTTGCAACTGGCCACAAAACAACCATTGATAGAATTGCAATGAGTCCCGATGGCGAAAAAACATGGCAAAGCATAGCAACGGTATGTAAAAACAAGGGCAGTAAAGTGGGCATTATTACCAGTGTCTGTATTAATCATGCTACCCCGGCAGTGTTTTATGCCCATGCCACCGACAGGGATAATTATGTTGACATTGGAAAACAAATGTGTGATAGTGATGTGGATTTTTTTGGCGGAGGGGGCATTAAAGATACCGAAAAAAACACTGTGAATATATATGATATGCTAGCTGAAGCAGGTTACCTGGTGGTAAGAAAAGACACAAACTTAAATGACCTGAAAATCGATGATAAAATGGCTTTGTTCAATCCCGTGCTTGGCCATGAAGCTGAAATGCCTTATGCCATTGACCGGAAATACAAAGGCGGATACTCCCTTGCTGACATTACACGCGTGGCCATTGAAAACCTGTACGACGATACCGGGTTTTTTATCATGGTTGAAGGAGGTAAAATAGACTGGGCTGCTCATGCCAATGATGCAGCTACCATCGTACGTGAAGTCATTGATTTCGATAAAGCCGTTCAGGAAGCCCTTAAATTTTATCTGCAACATCCTGATGAAACCCTAATTGTTGTGACATCAGACCATGAAACCGGTGGCCTTGGGCTCGGAAACGCAGAAATGAAATATCAGACAGATTATGCCTTACTGGAAAAACAGAGCATGTCTGTTGAATACATGGCTGAATTACTTCATAGCGGCGACATTCAGCCATCTGACTTACCGGAAATATTTGATTTGGATGACTTATCCCGCAAGGAATCTGAGCAGGTTAAAGCAGCCGCTGTATTTGCCGGCAATGAGGTAAGTCACATCCGTTATGGAGGGTATTCTCCTTTACCGGTAATCTATGGGCAGATATTAAATAAGCGTGCAGGTGTGGGGTTTACAACCTGGGAGCACACTGCAGCCCCCGTGCCCGTGTATGCCATAGGAACTGGTGCTGAAATATTTTCCGGGCAAATGGACAACACCGATATCCCTAAAAAAATCATGCAGCTTGCCGGATACGACTTTCCTGAGAATCAGTAATTTACACCTATCCCCCTCAAGGCTGGTGGACGAGTAAGCCAAACCCGGGTATTGTCAACCCACTCAATTTGTCCCCGAGGGATAGCACGTCAGTAACACTGGACAAGGAACGCAGTCCGGGTGCAGTGCAGCCAACCCACCCCCCTATAGCTTTTGGTGCTGATTTTGCCGCGAAGCTTGCCAGCCGTATGGATGGCAGTGCATAATCCGTGACAAAAGCGGTTTCTTTAAAACTTTGCACCGCTCCATCCTTGCCTGCCAGCTTATAATAAGCAGTGGAAAGCAAGTAGGGAAGGCCGGTAGGTCTGACGTTTTGACGTTGAGTAAGGTTATCACACCATTTTTATTATTTTTGTTCAAAATTTATTGGATGAGTTTTCGGATTGCAGGAAAAGATAAAAGCTCTGGTGCCAGGGCAGGTGTGTTAAAAACAAGTCATGGTGATATCATGACACCTGTTTTTATGCCTGTTGGCACATTGGGTACGGTGAAAGGCGTAGATTTTACTTTCCTGGAACATGACATCAATGCGCAGATTATCCTTGGCAACACATACCATCTGTTTTTAAGGCCTGGTTTACATGTCATAGAAAATGCCGGAGGCTTACACAAGTTTAATTCATGGAACAAACCAATGTTGACCGACAGTGGCGGCTACCAGGTGTTTTCGCTCGCAGATAACAGGAAAATTACAGATGAAGGCGTGACATTTAAATCCCATATTGATGGCTCATCCCATTTGTTTACCCCTGAAAATGTGGTGGACACTCAACGCAGCATTGGCGCTGATATCATGATGGCCCTGGATGAATGTACACCTTATCCTTGTGAATACGATTATGCAAAAAAATCAATGCAGCTAACCCACAGGTGGCTTGAGAGGGGATTTAATCATTTTCAAAAAACAGAACCATTGTATGGGTATAATCAGCATTATTTTCCCATTGTGCAGGGCAGTGTATATGACGATTTGAGACAACAGTCGGCAGAATTTATTTCCACTTTTGATGCTGCCGGATATGCCATTGGCGGATTGTCGGTTGGCGAACCCCATGACATGATGTATAAATCCATCGAAACAGTAAATGCCATTTTGCCAATGGATAAGCCCCGGTATTTGATGGGCGTGGGAACGCCCGAAAATTTACTCGAAGGCATTGCCCGCGGCGTGGACATGTTTGATTGTGTGATGCCTACCCGCAATGGCAGAAACGGCATGTTATTTACCATGGATGGCATCATCAACATTAAAAATAAAAAGTGGGAGAATGATTTTTCACGTATTGATGAAAAAGGTACATCTTTCGTTGATAAACGCTATTCAAAAGCTTACCTCAGGCATCTGATCCATAACAATGAATTGTTGGGTGCACAAATTGCCAGCATTCATAACCTGGCATTTTATTTGAAGCTCATGCAGGAAGCAAGGCAAAAAATAATGGATAACGAGTTTTCAACATGGAAAAACCGGGTGCTTGAGAAATTAAAAAAAAGACGCTGACGTGAAGAAGATTGATATATACATCATTAAACAATTTTTAAGCACGTATTTTTTTGCGATTGCTTTGATCGTTAGCATTGCCGTGGTTTTTGATGCGTCTGAAAAAATTGACGACTTCATTGATAAAGAAGCCCCTTTGAATGCTGTTTTATTCGATTATTACCTGAATTTTATACCCTATTTTGCCAATCTGTTTAGCAGCCTGTTTGTGTTTATTGCCGTGATATATTTTACTTCCAAAATGGCTTATGCAAGTGAGATTATTGCCATATTGAGTTCTGGGGTGAGTTTTTTCAGGTTGTTGTATCCGTATTTTATTGGAGCCATCATCATCACAGCATTTAATTTTTCCCTTGGGTATTATATTATTCCTGAGGCGAACAAAGAACGGCTTGAATTTCAGAATACGTATCTGAAAGGGAAAGGAAAGTCTGGTGAATCGGATGTACACAAACAAATTGAACCCAATGTGTATGTGTATATGGAAAATTTTAACATTAGGCGTGAGCAAGGGTATGGATTTTCAATGGAAAATTTTGATAACAATAAATTGGTTTCCAAACTAAATGCCAATAGGATAAACTGGAACCAGGAAACCAATACCTGGACACTTGAAAATTATAAGATACGAAGGTTTCATGAGGATGGTCAAACAATTGAAGTGGGTTCTGAAATGGATACAAGCATAGCTGTTACGCCTGATGATTTTACGGAAAATGAAAAAATCATCAATGCAATGACGCCCCGGGAACTGGACAAATATATAGAGCAGCAACAATTGAGAGGAACTGCAGCCGTTACGTTTTCTCTTTTGGAAAAACACAACCGTATAGCTTTTCCTTTTTCTACTTTCATACTGACCTTCATGGGTGTTATCCTATCATCAAAAAAAATTAGGGGAGGCATTGGTTTGCAAATAGGCCTGGGCATTCTTCTGAGTTTTACGTATATTTTATTCATGAAATTTTCAGATACCTTTGCCATCAGTGGGTTAGTATCGCCCATGTTCGCTGTTTGGATCCCAAATATTATTTATGCCGCCTTGACCTTTGCCTTGTTGCCGATGGCTCCAAAATAATGCCTTGTTGATAAATTGTTAAATATCATAAAGTGTTGAAATACACGAGTGAACAGCAGGGTCTGTGTGTTCTGACTAAATATAAATCCTGAATATTTGGTTGTCTTAAAAATAAATGTTTTAATTTAGCCAAGAAATCTAAAACCAGTAGTTATGGGTGATTATTATGACAAAACAAAAGAATTGATACAACGTCGCCTCGATGCCCAAAAAGGTGGAGGGGACACTGCAATTAGAAAACAAGCAGCAATGGGTAAATTAACAGCGAGGGAACGGATAACCAACCTTGTTGATAATGATTCATTTCACGAATATGATTTGTTCGTTGAACATGAAGCCCGTGAATTTGGGATGGATAAGAAAAAGCTCCATGGTGATGGTGTTATTATTGGAACGGGTACCATTTACGGTAGCCAGGTATGTATTTATGCTCAGGATTTTACCGTAGCAGGTGGTTCTCTCGGGTTAATGCATTCCAGAAAAATTACCAAAATTATGGACCATGCATTAAAAATGCGTGTGCCTCTGATTGGTATCAATGATTCCGGTGGAGCTCGTATTCAGGAAGGCGTAAATTCCCTGGCCGGGTATGGTGAAATATTTTTCAGAAACACACTCAACAGTGGTGTTATCCCTCAGATTTCGGTGATATTAGGCCCATCCGCTGGTGGAGCCGTGTATTCTCCGGCTTTGACAGATTTTGTTTTTACTGTTAACGGAATATCAAAAATGTTCATTACAGGCCCCGGTGTAATAAAAACTGTTCTTGGAGAAGAAATATCTATGGAAGAGCTTGGAGGAGCCAAAATACAATCGAAAATTACCGGGAATGTGCATTTTTACGCTGAAAGTGAAAATGAATGCTTTGAACAAATTAAAAAGCTATGTACTTTCATTCCATGGAATAACAAACAAAAAGCCAAAGTATTTCCTGCCAAACCTCCAAAGAAAAAATATAAAATTGATGATATTGTTCCCATTGACCCAAGAGAACCTTATGATATGAGTCATGTTATTATGGGACTGGTGGATGATTCTGACTTCCTTGAAATTCAGCAACACTGGGCTAAAAATATTATCATTGGCTTTGGCCGTATTGATGGAGAAACCATTGGTTTTGTGGCTAATCAGCCTAATTATCTTGCAGGAGTGCTTGATATTGATGCTTCTGATAAAGCAGCAAGGTTTATAAGGTATTGCGATGCTTTTAATATTCCGATTATTACACTTGTTGATTTGCCCGGGTATTTACCGGGTGTTGACCAGGAACATGCCGGTGTTATTCGTCATGGCGCTAAAGTACTGTATTCGTATTCTGAAGCATCAGTACCTAAAATAACGGTCATTCTGCGAAAAGCTTATGGTGGTGGATACATTGCCATGAACAGCAGGCATCTGAGAGCGGATTTTGTTTTTGCGTGGCCTACCGCTGAAATTGCTGTGATGGGACCCGAAGGTGCTGCAAACATCATTTTTAAAAAAGAAATTAAGGAGGCCGATGACCCCGAAAAAATGCGGCAGAAAAAAATCCTCGAATACAAGGAAAAATTTGCTAATCCTTATGTGGCAGCCGCTAAGGGATACGTGGATGCTGTCATCGGACCAAATGAAACAAGGGAGCATTTATTAAGAGCTTTGGATATTTCAGCTAACAAAGAATGGAGAATGCCTGCTAAAAAGCACGGCATCCCCCCGTTTTAAAAACAAAATAATAGTTGTTAACTTTGTAACTGCTCAAGTACATACATTTGTTACAGATGAGACGCAAAAACGCAGACCTGTCTGACGCCTGCCTGCCTGCCGGCAGGGCAGTCAGAGAAATGAATAATAAAGATGAATTAAATTGCTTGTCAGAAATCATACCTGATGTTTGTGTTAAATCAATTAGCCCCCATTTAACCCCGACCTTCAGGTCGGGGGGCGAAACAATAAAAAGAAAAATGGGCTTTAGCCCTGATATTTTAATGGTGTTAATCTAAATGTGAATATTATGCAGTGGAAATCAAATATGGAAAAGGAAATTCGAGCTATCATCCCCGGTACTATTCAGGAGATATTGGTTAAGCCGGGAGATAAAGTTAAAGCCGGACAACCTGTACTGGTGCTTGAAGCCATGAAAATGCGCAACAGAATCTCCGCAGAACTCGATGGGGAAGTCATAAAAGTCCTTGTCAAAACAGGGGATAAAGTGCCCAAAAATACCCTTATGGTTGAACTGAAATAAGCTGAGATTTTTTTTATTGCTATATGTTTGTAGCGTTATTCTTCTTCCTGTGCTTCAGCGTATGTTTTCAATAGTTGATTCTGGATGTCTCCCGGAACCTGGGCGTATGCATCATAGCTCATGTTATACATAGCACGCCCGCCTGTTATGGAACGCAGGGCTGTCGCATAATTTCCCATTTCTGCCAAAGGTACTTTGGCACGGATTTTTTCAAAACCATCTTCACTGCTCATGCCCTGAACAATGGCACGACGACCTTGCAAATCGCTCATTACATCACCCATCCTGTCGCCGGGAACAAACACTTCTACATTATATATGGGTTCCATGATTTTTGGACCTGCATTTTTAAATGCTGTGCTGAAGGCATTTCGTCCGGCAAGTTTAAATGATATCTCGTTGGAATCAACGGGATGCATTTTTCCATCATAAATATAAACGCGGATGTCACGTGCGTATGAACCTGTCAAAGGCCCTTCTTCCATTTTCTCCATGATGCCTTTTAAAATCGCCGGCATAAAACGGTTGTCTATGCTGCCGCCTACAATGCAATTGTAAAACTCCAAAACACCGCCCCAATCAAGCTGGTGATCTTCCTTATTACGTATGCTGATTTTATATTCACGGCCACCAACTTTCATGGTTGACGATTCTGTCATATTTTCGGTAACAGGTTCTATGATCATATGTACTTCTCCAAATTGACCGGCACCACCGGATTGTTTTTTGTGCCTGTAATCGGCCTGTGATTTTTTGGTAATGGTTTCCCGGTAAGGAATTTTTGGAGCAATAAATTCGGTTTCTACCTTAAACAGATTGTCAAGGTGCCATTTTAATATGTTGAGATGATGTTCTCCCTGGCCACTGACAATTAGCTGTTTCAATTCCTTGGAATGTTCCATCAATAAGGTTGGGTCTTCCAGGTGCATTCTGTTCAGCGCTTCGCCGAGTTTTTCCTCATCCCCTTCTGACAAAGGACGTATAGCACTTCTGTGTTTGGGTTCCGGATAATCAATGACCGGAAATTCAACGTTGGACCCCGGTGCCCTGAGTGTGTCATTGGATTTGGTTACTTTCAATTTTACCGTGGCACCAATATCACCCGCTGAAATTTTCTCAATTTTCGTTCTGTTTTTTCCTGCACAGGCATACAACTGGGTGATACGTTCCTTTGTGGATTTTCTTACGTTGGTAACGTCCATGCCTTCACTGATTTCACCTGAGGCTACTTTGAAATAATGTATCTCTCCAATGTGTTCTTCTGATGATGATTTGAACACGAAAGCTGAAAAGGGAGCATCTGTTTTGCATTCCACCGGATTGCCCTCAATGTCTTTTATGGGTTCAGCCTGATCTGGAGAAGGGGCTACACTGACAATGAAATCCATCAGCAAATCAATGCCGGTTTGTGGTTTGGCTGAAAAGCAAAAAACAGGGTATAAACTGCCTGAAATCAACCCTGATGTCAGGCCTTTCATTAAATCTGCTTCTGACAAGGTTTCTTCTTCAAAGAATTTTTCCATCAAAGCATCATCGGTTTCAGCCGCTTTTTCAATCAGTTCAGAACGCAATTCATTGGCTTTGTCCTGATGTTCTGCCGGGATGTCTTTTGCTTCGGCTTTGCCATTTTTATAGGTGTACATTTTCATGGTCAGCACATCCACGATGCTGTCAAAATTTATGCCCGGGTTAACCGGAAACTGTATGCTTGTTGCGGCTGAACCAAAAGTTTCCTGTATCCCTTCTATTGATTTTTCGTAATTTGTTTTTTCGTGATCTAGGTGATTGATACCTATGATTAAAGGCTTATCGTATTTTGCTGTCTGCCGTTTATGAATTTCAGTCCCTACCTCAACACCGTTTTGTGAGTTTATCAACATCAGGTTTGTGTCGGCGGCGTACATGCTTGTGATAACGTTGCCCACAAAATCATCCATGCCCGGATTGTCAATGAAATTTATTTTTTTGTCCTTATGTTCCGCAAACACAACAGAAGAAAACACAGAGTTGCCGTTTTCTTTTTCAACCGGCTTGTAATCTGAAACTGTGTTCTTGGTTGATATCTCTCCTTTCCGCTGGAGTGCACTACTTTCAAAAACCATGGCTTCTGCCAATGTGGTTTTGCCACTACCTGAATTTCCTAGTAAAGACAGGTTTCGTATGTCACTGGTTTGATAATGTTTCATAATAGTAAGGTAATTAATTTTTTATCTTGTTGTTACATGAATAAAATTTAACCTTATTCAAAAGGGCTACAAAAATAATACATATTTATTTAGATGCAAACAACAATTTAATTTTGTTATTCTGGGCAGCGGGAACAATGTTTCCTTTATTAACATGGTCTCCGCCTCTGCCTGCTATCTGCCACCATCTATGCCTGTTTTTGCCATAAACTGCAAAACAGGAGTTCCGCCTGTCACTCTGTTTGCAGTGCAAAAAATAAGGCATAATCGGTGGCAGGATATTCGGCGCCGGCGGGCTGCGAAAAAAATAATCCTTAAAATCCTGATACATAAAATGCACAAAACTTTTCCCGACCTGTCCCGAACTTGTTTCTTGTTTCGGGAACTTGTTATGAAAACAACGCCACCCAGCTAATAAAATATCTCCCGGCTCCAAACGTGTCGAACATAAAAGCATCACCAACACCAGGCAGCTTCCCCATTACAATAACCAAAGTATGATTTTGCCGCCCCCTCCTTTCTCTATTGAAGACATACTAGGTTTTACGCACGACATCAGCAATTTGAAACCAGGAAATTATATTCTTAAAATCAATGGTATAAGTAAAGGTTTTACGGTGGTTCGGTAATAGACCGGTGGTTTCGAGACATTCCGGCTACCGGATGAAGATGCTGAAGCCCCCTAATACCGCACCACCTCCGACCCCGAATGGGGTCAAACATGAATAACCCCGGATGAGGGAGGTTTACCGACCGTAATCCGGGGGTTAACATAGCCCCGCAAACCCTTTTGGCGGGATTTTTGATGCGATAGCACTCAAAAATCGTGACAAAAGAACAAAGAAATTATAATGAATAGATTTAACCAAATAAAAATAAACATGCATGTTTTTATTTTTTGTATCTCTACCAAAAATGGTTTTATCATGAACAAAAACCATGGTCAAAAAGCGGTAATAAGTTAATAATATGCTATAATGAGGCCGGTCTAAAAAGTCATTTTATCCCACAAAGCCTCTAAGACACAAAGAAATCACAAAGTTATATTTACTGAATACCAGTACTTTGTGAAACTTGGTGTCTTTGTGGCTTGGTGGGAAATTTTGTTATTTTGACTTTTTAGACTGAACTCTATAATGCAAATTAACATGGATAGCCCCAATTTTCAAACAACCTATCCCATATTGTGCAACAACGGTTATTTGAGTGATGCTGTGTTTGAAGCCATTGTAAACAATCACAAGGCACCACGTCCCAAAATTGCAGCCATATTGATACAAAATTCACCCCTGCCTGATGATATTCTAAAAATGGCAAATAATTCAACATACCTGAAAAACGGACACAAAAAACAAATACGTAAAGTCCAGGCAGGCACAAACCCAAGGTTATTGCTTGAGTATGAAATGGCAGATATAAAGCAGGAAATAGCTTCGATTGAATCTAAAATGCTGATTCATGCCATAAATAACGATTCAGTGCCTGCATACAGGGAAGATGTCATGAATTATTTTAGCCATACCGCTGATGTAAACATCGAAAACTATATGAACAGGTTTAATCTGCACATGGCTAAAAATGATTACGCTGAAGCACGAAATATCCTGGATGCCTTACGAAAACATGCATTAAACCTTAATGACGACAGCATAAGCCTTGAGGTACAGCGTTATTGTGATGTACATGATATGTTAATTTCAGTGTTGAAAAATACTCAAAATGAAAAAATAGAACTGGAACAACATCTGGCATTTTTACGTCAGGCTGCACAGGGTTTTTCTCCCTGGTATTCCGGTGTTGCAGAAACCCTGTACGAAATAGCTACGGATTCGGTATTCCTGGAATACACTCCATTACCACAACCTGAAATAACACCTAAAAACATGGTGGCAGAACAGGATGATGATATTTTTACACCCGAATTGAATGTATATCCAAATCCAACAAAAGACGAATTGTATGTTGAATACAATTTTCAATCAGAAACCGGAAACGGGAATTACTTATTGTTAGAGGAGATGGGACATAAACAAACTGACGATTGTACAGGCGGAGAAATTGCTGTATATACAATTGAAGGTAAAATTATATTCCGGAAGAACCTTAACCAGGCAAGTGGTATTGAGATAATCAATATGAATGATTATAAGCCTGCAAATTATGTGATTGAAATAAAAGATTGCTATGGATTTTCAAAAGAACATAAAATCGTAAAACAATAAAGAAGAAGGAACCCGGATTTTTGGTAAATTTGTAAGCTGTGTACATTATGAAAAAATTCATTACATATACAATCCTGTTGTTGTCAGTAAATGCAGGTATATCCCAAAATATTTTTAATGAAATCATTGAGGATACCATTGGTCATGTCATGAATTCGGTAGTGGCTTTGGATACGGGTTATGTGTTTTTATCAGGCACCGGAAATGAATATGATGTTCGTAGCTTTGCATTAACCTGCGTAAATGAATTTGGCGAAAAACAATGGAAACATGTTTATGGTGATACAATTGTTGAATACTGGGAAGGTTGGAATGGAAACATGAAAAACTACGGAAATACTTATGAATTCGCCGGCGAATACGTTAACCCTTCTGAAGGAAAAAGAGGAATACATCTAAATATTTTTGATGAAAGCTATAATTTGTCATCTCAAGAAATAATTTTTTATGATACCATTGATAAGCGTGCCTTTTATTCTATAAA
>JAYENB010000105.1:0-18577 GCA_034721855.1 Bacteroidota bacterium | reverse complement strand
CGAACAAAATTTATTTAATTTGTCATCAAATTACAAGAAGTTTAACAATTATCTGAAACCGCCAAGTGCGAAAGCACGCTTGGTGGTGTGAGAGGGCGGGGGAGTAATCCCCCTACCTACTTGATTGTTTTTGGGCAAAGCCAATGTAACATGACAAAAACAAAGAACAGAACCAATACAAAACAGTCGGCAAAGAAGCAGAAAACATCCTTTAAATTCAGCAACAAGACTTTTTTTCTGATGTTTGCTGTGTTTGGATTTGTTTTGTACGGCAATACCTTAACACATGATTATGCCTTAGATGATGCCATTGCCATTTCTCAAAATGTTTTTACTCAGCAAGGTGTCCAGGGAGTTGACGAGATTTTTACATACGATAGTTTTGTTGGTTTTTGGATGAATTCATATAAAAATATGACGCCTGAAGAAATCCAGGAAGAAAAAAAGCTTGTGGCAGGAGGCAGGTATCGCCCGTTGAGTTTTGCTTTGTTTGCTGTTGAACATGACATTTTTGGCGACAGTCCCACAGTACATCATTTTTTCAACCTGGTATATTATATACTCACGGCTTTTGTTTTGTTTGTTTTTCTCAAAGCCTTATTTCCTGCACAGGGCAAAAAATGGTGGCTCAATGTCCCTTTCATTGCTGTTGTCTTGTTCATGGCGCATCCTGTACATACCGAAGCAGTAGCCAACATCAAAGGCAGGGATGAGATTTTATCTTTTCTTGGTGCGGTTACGGCAGGTGTGGCTTACCTGAGGTACCTTGATAACAAACAATTCAAATGGCTTGTGCTGGGATTTTTTGCCATGTTTGCAGGCTTGCTTGCCAAAGAAAATGCCATCACATGGTTGGCTGTGATTCCTGTTGCTGCTTTGTTCTTTAAAGAGAAAAATCTGAAACAACATGTCAAACCTTTCCTGAGTATTTTTTTGGCCACTGTGGTTTTCCTGCTTATACGGCAATCTGTGCTGGGCTGGGGGGGAACCGGAACAGAAAACATTGCCAGTGAATTGATGAACAATCCTTTCCTGTATGTTGAGGGTACTGAATGCCTGGGAACGGTTATGTTTACCTTGATGGTGTATTTGAGGCTGTTGTTTTTTCCGCATCCGCTTACTTATGATTATTATCCCTTCCACATAGAATACCATGAACTGACTGATGCAATTCCAGCCTTATCTGTGCTTATTTATCTAATGTTAACAGGCATTATGATATGGTCGTTGATAGCGTGGTTTCGTGGAAAAGCCGGTAAAAAACTTAAACTAACAGGGTTAATCACAATCATGTACCTGGCACCTTTGTCAGTTGTATCCAATCTTTTCTTTCCTGTTGGTTCCTTTATGAATGAGCGTTTTATTTATTTTTCATCACTGGCTTTTGTGCTTCTCTTATCAATAATAGCAGTTAAGCTAGTAAGCAACAAAACATCCCGCCGTCATACAATAGGAGTGTTGCTGATACTTGTGTTGGGGTTATATTCAGTCAAAACCATTGTTAGAAACAGGGCTTGGAAAGACGATTTTACATTGTTTACCACCGATGTTAAAACCTCAGAGAAATCTGCCAAAAGCAACACCTCCGCAGGGGGAAAACTGATAGAAAAAGCCAAAACACTGAAAAATAAACAGCAAGCAGCCGAATACGTTGACCAGGCAATTATCTATCTGAACAAGGCACTCGAAATTCATCCCGATTATGTTGACCCCATGTTGCTGCTCGGCAATGCTCATTATCAGAAAAACAAAGATATTGCCAAAGCGATATACTGGTACACTGAAATATTAAAACGGAGACCGGCACATAACCTCGCTGTTGACAATGCACGTTTGATATTGCCTCAGATTGTCGGCTTAATGTCTGCGGGCAAAGCGGTCAATACCCCGGATGAAATCATACAGGCATGCAAGGAATTAGAACAGGTTAAGCCGGGTATTCCTGAAGTGTATCGTGTGTTGGGACTTATGTATGGCAGGTATAAACAGGATTATAATACTGCGCTTAACTATTACAACAAAGCCCTGGAAATTAAGCCGGATTATGCAGATGTATGGAAAGATATGGGCGTTGTTTATGGTCAGACTGGTAATTTCGAAAAAGCCCTGGAGTGTTTCAATAAAGTGCATCAGATAAAACCAAAAGATGAGCAGGCAATTTTGAACCTGGGAATCACTTATCAGAACATGGGAGAAATACAAAAATCCATTCCTTATTTTAAACAGGTACTCGACAAGAATCCGGAACACTTACAGGCCTTGTATTTTATTGGAAATGCCTATAAACAGCTTGGTAATATCAGCAAAGCCAATGCATATTTTAAAAAATACAATGCGCTTATGCAAGCACGAAGGAACGAGTGAACGAAGGAACGATAGCATGATAGCACGAATGCACGAATGCACGATGGGGCGATGGGGCGAGTTGGCGATATGGCGATGGGGCGAACACAGAACACAGCTTGTCCAGCGGTAAGTTTATTCGTCTTCATTCCATCCGTCTTCACTTCATTACGCCGGACAAGTTTACGCCGGACACAGTCCCGGCGAAGACGGGCAGTGAAGACGGAAAACCCGAAGGCAGGATTGCATGATAAAACACCTGTCAGGTCTTCCATATTACGTCTGTTTACAGCATAATTATGCTGCGATCTTTGCGTCAATGGGTGCCCTGACAGGTGGTGTTCTGGTTCGCGTGAGGGCGTAGGCGGTTAGCCTGCTGCAGATGAGCCTTACAGCCTGCTGCTGTGGCAGAGCGACCAGCGGGAGCTCCTGCTCACAGCATCGCGGGCTGAAGGCGAAGCAAAGCAGCTAAAAGCCGGAGACCGACCCCGTAGGAACGGAGGGGGCACGCCCGAATAATCTCAAAACTAAAACTTTATTTTCTGTGAATTAACTTGTTATTACAAAGCTCATGTAACGAAATCTACCATTATTAAATGCTTCGTAACGTTCCGATCCTTTGGTTCCGGCAAATTGATAAAAGTTAGTACGCAAAAAGCCTGGTACTTTTTTGTCGATTAGTGTCTTGCGCCTTTCCGTGTCGTGATCCTGCGCTTTAACGATATTTTTAGTGATATCGGTTTCTTCCTCAATTTTCAGACTGCATTCATCAATGGCTTTTTTGTATCCTGCCATTTCATGAGGTTCAATCATGTCTGCAAGCATAAGCTTACCTCCCGGGCGTAGAACCCGCTTTACCTCATTGAAAAAAGCCTGTTTGCTTGTATAGCAACGTGATGATTCCACATTAACAGCAACATCAAAGCTGTTGGATTCGAGTGGAAGGTCTTCTGCTTTGCCCTGTACAAAACTCAAACCCTGAACATCATAATGTGTGTTACAGAATTTGATGATCTTTTCAGAAATATCTACTGCCACATAGGTTTTGGGCTTATGATAATGCGAAATAAATGAGGCTTCACCACCGCGGCCAGAACCGATTTCAATGATATCCTTGCCCTCGGTTTTTATTTTGCTTACAACATAGTGATACAGTTGTATTCCATATCGGTTTGGTTCATCTTCTTCATCCAGTTCAATCGGAACGTGTCCATTCAGACTCTGATAACCATAGTTCATGAAATTTACTGACACATCATCATCAAACTTTATTATATAGTTATGCCATATTCGCCACATGGGACGACGCATAAAGCTGGGAAATTCACAATATTTTTCAACTATTTTACTCATTATTATAATGAGCCCGGTCTAAAAAGTCATTTTATCCCACAAAGCCGCTAAGACACAAAGAAATCACAAAGTTAAATTTATTGAATACCAGTACTTTGTGAAACTTGGTGTCTTTGTGGCTTGGTGGAAAATTTTGTTATTTTTACTTTTTAGACTGAACTCTATAATGATTAATGAAGACTCAAAGATACATTTATATCAAAGCAATCAAAAACTCAGTGGTAAATCATAACATATCTTATTGATAAAACAATAATAAGTATAGAATAGCCATGGATATTTTCATAATCCTCAGCTTTTTCATAAAATCATAATCATCCTTTAGATTATTATCAGCTTTTTTCTGAAAACTTTTGTTGAATTATGTATTTTCTTGGTCTGTAGAGAGTGATCAGGTGAAAATTATTACGGCACGAGCTTTTGGTTTTTTTGGGGACAACTTGTCCCTGCCAGACCGGCATGCTGGCGGCTGGTAACCCGGTAAACAGGGACAGGCAGGTGAGCTTTTCTGTTTATCCGGGTTGGGTAAATAACAGTATGCTCATTTTTTATTATCTTTGGTGCTATGAATGATGATTGTAGCATGAATAAAATATGAGATTATTTGTGCTGGTTTATAACCCGGTCGGAAGTTATGATTAAAAATAAAAAAGTTATAGTTGTTCTCCCGGCTTACAATGCCGAAAACACGCTCCATAAAACCTATGAAGAGATTCCGTTAAATGTTGTGGATGCGGTGGTTTTGGTGGACGACAAAAGCAGTGACAATACCGTAGAAAGCGCCAAAGCCCTGGGAATAAAACACATCATTGAGCACGAAGAAAACAAAGGTTATGGCGGCAATCAAAAATCTTGTTATAGCGCTGCATTGGAGCTTGGGGCTGACATTGTGGTTATGTTGCATCCGGATTATCAATACACCCCTAAATTGATTGAAAGCATGGTGTTTTTAATAGCCAATGATGTGTATCCGGTTGTACTCGGTTCGCGGATTCTTGGCAAAGGTGCTTTGAAAGGAGGCATGCCGTTTTATAAATATGTGGCCAACCGTTTCCTGACATTTTTTCAGAATTGGCTGATGAACCAAAAATTGTCTGAATATCACACTGGTTATCGTGCTTTTTCGGCTGAAGTGTTACGAAACATTAATTATATGGTCAATTCCGATGATTTTGTCTTTGACAATCAGATGTTGGCTCAAATCTTGTTCACAGGTTATGAAATTGCTGAAATTACCTGTCCTACCAAATATTTTGAGGAAGCCTCATCAATCAATTTCAATAGGGCTGTGAAATATGGTACAGGCGTAATGAAAGTTTCTATGCAATACAGGTTTCAGAAGTGGAAAATGGCATCTTACCCCATTTTTAAAAAACCGAAACAATGAAAGCTATTATCACATTTATATTGTTCATGTTGTGTTTTTCAGCTTTCGGGCAGAAAAATGATTCAAGCCTGAATTTAATTTTCACAGGTGACATAATGGTGCACGGTGACCAGCTTAAATCGGCCTGGTATGCGGACGATACTGCATGGAATTTCCGGGTGTGGTTTGAAGATGTTGAGGGAATTCTGCAAGATGCAGATTTTTGCATTGGGAATTTGGAACAACCACTTGGTGTGAAACCATTTAAAGGATACCCCAGTTTTGGTTCACCTGTTAAATTGGCTGTGGATTTGAAAAATGCCGGCTTTGATGTGTTGCTTACCGCCAATAATCATGCTTTTGATAGACGTAAAAAAGGAGTGATAAAAACCATTGATGTGCTTGATAGCCTGGGTATTCATCACACAGGAACATTCAAATCACAAAAAGACAGGACGTTCAAAGTGCCTCTTGTGCTCGAAAAGAATGGCATTCGCCTTGCAGTGCTAAACTATGCCTATGGTTCAAATTACAATGCCGATGAAACAATGTTATCGGTAATGAAAACGGATTTTGTCAAAAAGGAAGTTGAAGCAGCCAAAATACTCCATCCCGATAAGATTGTTGCTGTGATGCACTGGGGTAATGAATACAAGTCTTTTCCCAATGATGTGCAAAAACAATGGAAAGATTCTCTTTTGCTTTGGGGGGTAGATTATATCATTGGCGCTCATCCACATGTGTTACAACCGATGAAGTGGGATAATTCAGCAGAAAATGAAAGTTTTGTGGCCTGGTCGCTTGGAAATTTTATTTCAAATATGTATTTTAAACGCACAGATGGAGGTGCTTTGTTGCATCTTACATTGTCACGGCAAAATGGTGAAGTGAGTATCAGTGATGCAGCCTATGATTTGATGTATGTGTATAAGTACCGTGATGATAATCAACACATCCAGTACCGGCTGAGGCCCGTTCAGATGTTTATGGATAAGCGGGATGCATTCAAAGCGGATTCGTATGATAAAATGATTAAGTATAAATCGTTTGCTGATACGGTGATGAAACATAATATTAATGTGCATGAACGAAAATTTAAAAACAATACCCATGAATAGACTTTTCTGTATTATTCCTGTTTTGTGTTTGCTTTTCTGCATACCTGGCTTCAGTCAGGAAGAGGCAAAATCAAACGATACAATTGAAATCATCATTCAACCTGAACAAGCGGGGCATGTGTTGTATGATTCGTTGCAACAAAGTACCATACATCATACGTTTTACCCTGACAGCATTTACCCTGACAGTTTCCGGGTGTTTCTTGACATGAAAGCCGGCTGGAAGCAATCCGGAGCAGAATATAAAATGGACAGTATCGGTAAGGTAATAACATTGATTGTCAAGGCGGTAAAATCAGAGGATAATCCCATCGGCGATTCAGTCAAATTATCCGAAGTGTTTTTCCTCGGCAATGATGAGAACGGACTGGATAATTGGTTTGAAATAGTAAACATTTCTGAAAGCCCACAGGTACTTAAGCATGCTTTTATTCAAACTACCAATGGAAAGTTTATGCTTCCCGAAAACCTGGAAGTCCCTGAACATTCATGTGTTGTCATTCGGGATACAACCCGGAACTTACTGGATGCCAAAAAAGAACAGGTTATCCTCGCCGATAGCGCAGGGGCTGTTATTTCACAATTTTCATGGGACGCTTCCATCATGAATTTTCCAAAGGATACCCTTTTTAGCCTGGAAATCAACGATGTCTTTGATGACACGGATAAAGTTGAAAACTGGAGCATCATCATGGGAGAGGGGCGACCGGCACAATTGCCTGTGGATTATGTCACAAAGCTGAGCCAGGAAAGCATCTGGGACTGGCTGAAGTATGTGTTGTGGGGCGCGGCAGGCCTTACATTGATAATTGTTATTGTGCTTATGTTCAGAAAAAAACGGAAATAGTGGATCTAAGAAAACTAAATACATAGAACGCAGATAACGCTGATTGTTTAGGATTGAAAATATTTTGCACCATAAATATTAGCGTGTCCGTAATTAATTATCTGCGGTCATCATAATCATTTGTGTTATTAGCATTCTATTATTTGATGATCTGCTGAGTAGTTACGATAAAATAAATAATGAAATAATTTTGATAATAGAAAACATTTCCCTAATTTTAAATCAATTTTTAAAAAGTAAAAATTATGAAAAAAATAACGTATGTATTGATTTTTGCCTTAATTGCCGTGGGATTCTCTGCCTGCAATAACGGGCAAAACGAACAAAAAGAAGAAAAAACTGAAATGCAAAAAAAAGTTGACAATTATGCTGAGGTAGAATTGAATGCAGATTTATCTCATCTGACGGATGAACAAAAAGACATGCTGGGAATTCTTATTGATGTGGCAGACATCATGGAAGAAATATTCTGGATGGAAGCCATTGCCCCCAAAGATGAATTCTTGTCGAAAATTGATGATGAAGCTACCAAAGCCTATGCGAAAATTAATTATGGACCGTGGGACAGGCTAAACGGGGATGAACCTTTTATCGACGGGTATGGTAATAAACCTGCCGGCGCTCAATTTTACCCAGAGGACATCACAAAAGAAGAATTTGAAAACTGGGACAATGAAAACAAAGATTCGTGGTACACCATGGTAAGGCGTGATGCTGAAGGAAAACTGATGAATAAATGGTATCACGAGGTTTTTAATGAAAAGATCATGGAAGCGGCTGATTTGTTGGAGGCTGCTGCCGAACTGGCTGAAGATCCCGGATTCAAAAAATTCCTCGAACTGCGTGCTGAAGCTTTCCGTACCGATAAATATCTGGACAGCGATTTGGCATGGATGGATATGAAAGACAATGAAATTGATTTTGTGGTTGGCCCGATTGAAAGTTATGAAGACCAGTTTATGGGATATCGTTCTGCACATTCCGGACAATTGTTGATAAAAGACATTGAGTGGAGTGAAAAACTTACACATTTTGGTGAGTTAATGCCTGAATTACAGGCCAGTTTGCCGGTGCCTGAAGAGTATAAACAGGAAGAAGCCCGCCCGCAGGCCAATATGAATGTTTATGAGGTTATTTATTATGCGGGTGATTGCAATGCCGGTGGTAAAAATATTGCCATCAACCTGCCAAATGACCCGCGTGTACATGAAGCCAAAGGCAGCAGAAAACTGCAACTGAAAAATTCCATGAAAGCCAAATTTGATAAAATTCTGGTCCCGATAAGTGAACTGCTTGTTGTTGAAGACCAATGTTACAACATTTCATTCAAAGCCTTTTTTGAAAATGTTATGTTTCATGAAGTGTCACATGGTTTGGGTGTCAAACAGACTATCACTGGTGACGGAAGCGTAAGAAATGCACTGAAAGATGCTTACAGCCCTGTTGAAGAAGCAAAAGCAGATATCACCAGTTTGTATCTGCTCACCAAGCTTCACGAAATGGGTGAATTGCCGGAATCCGAATTGAAAGACAATTATGTCACGTTTCTGGCTGGTATTTTCCGTTCCATTCGTTTTGGCATTTCCAGTGCTCACGGGCAAGCCAATATGTTGGAGTTTTATTACCTAAAAGAACATGGTGCTTTTGAACGGAATAAAGATGGACAATATAAAATCAATTTCGAAAAAATGCAGGAAGTGGTTGCTGATATGTCTGGGTATATTATTACTATGCAAGGCGATGGTAATTATGAACAGGCCAAAAAATGGGTTGAAGAAAAAGCCCGGGTTGGTAAAACCCTGCAATCAGATATTGACCGTGTTAACGAAGCAGGTATTGCCAAGGATATTGTTTTCAAACAAGGGAAAGACGTGCTCGGGCTTTAATACAGTTGCTTCTAATCAAAACCATTTGTTGTTGCAAATATTTTGATATATTAAAATAATTCCCATAAAGCTACTAAGCACACAAAGATATATAGTAGAATAACCGTTATAATACATGGTGAGCTTTGTGGATTTGTGGGAAAAAATAAAAAGTTGCCACAGGCAGGCTCGTATTTAATCGCAGTAGAAAGGCATGACAGTGTTTCTCTATCCCTTTTTGTCCTGTTTCCTGCCAATTTCACTCAATATAATTTTCCTGAAACGCATGGATTTTGGTGTAATTTCCAGGTATTCATCTTTACTAATATACTCCATGGCTTCTTCGAGCGAATATTTAACAGCTGGTGCAATGTTTAACTTTTCATCAGCTCCTGACGAACGCATATTTGACAGTTTTTTTGTTTTAATAATATTGACAACGATGTCATCTTCCCTGTTGTTTTCCCCAATAACCTGACCTGCATAAATTTTATCGTTAGGTTCGACAAAAAACACGCCCCTGTCCTGCAATTTATCAAGGGAGTAGGCAATGGTTGTCCCTGATTCCATAGCTATCAATGCGCCGTTTCGTTTGGTAATAATATCCCCTTTCCAGGGTTCAAAACCTTTAAAACGGTGAGATATGACAGCTTCACCTTCAGTGACAGTAAGCAATGGGTTGGTAAGCCCGATAAGCCCGCGTGCTGGTATTTTAAATTCAAGTTTTACCCTGTCATCTTTGGATTCAATATTAATAATGTCGCCTTTCCGTTTTGACGCCAGTTCGATGACTTTTCCGGAAAGCGTTTCAGGCACATCAACGTAAAGCATCTCAACGGGTTCATTTTTATAGCCGTCAATATGTTTAATCAGTACTTTTGGTTGTCCGATCTGAAATTCATAACCTTCCCGCCTCATGGTTTCTACAAGAATGGAAAGATGCAGAATGCCACGACCCAGCACAAGCAAACTTTCAGGGGAGTTGGTTTCTTCAACACGTAAAGCAAGGTTTTTTTCGGTTTCCTTAAAAAGCCTCTCACGCAAATGCCTTGATGTTACATATTTACCTTCTTGCCCGAAAAATGGGGAATTGTTTACTGTAAACAGCATGCTCATGGTGGGCTCATCTACCTTTATTGTTCTTAAAGGTTCCGGATTGTCATAATCTGCAACCGTATCTCCGATGTCAAAATTATCTAAGCCCATGACAGCCACAATTTCTCCGGATTTTATTTCATCTTTTACTTTTTCTTTTCCCAGGCCTTCAAACCTGTAAAGTTCCTTAACAACTGATTTGTGTGTTACGCCGTTACGTTGGATCACAGTTACTTTGTCACCCATTTTGATGCTGCCCCTGTGCACCTTGCCTACAGCTATCCGACCAGTATATGACGAATAGTCAATGGATGTTATCTGCATTTGAAGTGTCCCTTTATTTTCTGGCGGGGCTTCAAAATAATTTAATATTGTATCCAACAGGTATGAAACATCAGTGGTGGGATTTTTCCAATCCGGGCCCATCCATCCTTCTTTTGATGACCCGTAAACCACTGGGTATTCAAGTTGTTCTTCATCCGCATCAAGCGAGAACATCAGATCAAAAACACTATCGTTAACCTCATCGGGTTTACAATTGGGTTTATCAACTTTGTTAATGACCAATAAAGGTTTCAGTCCGAGTTCCAGTGCTTTCTGAAGCACAAAACGTGTTTGTGGCATTGGCCCTTCAAAGGCATCCACGAGTAATAAAACGCCGTTGGCCATATTCAGCACACGTTCCACTTCTCCGCCAAAATCCGAATGCCCGGGGGTATCTATGATGTTGATCTTACACCCTTTATAACGCACTGATACATTTTTTGATAATATAGTGATTCCACGTTCCCGTTCCAGATCGTTAGAATCCAGTATGAGTTCACCAACATCCTGGTTTTTTCTGAACAACTTTACCTGGTGCAGCATTCTGTCCACCAGTGTGGTTTTTCCATGATCAACATGGGCGATTATTGCAATGTTTCTGATTTCCACTTAACAAATTTATTTGATTATAAGTTTCATTACAGTGTTTTCGGTGCCGTTGTAAAGGCGGATAAAATACATCCCCCCGGATAGCTCCGGCAGCAAAATTTCCTGATTGTCTAAATGTTTCTTTGCTACTACCTGCCCACGGGCATCATACAATGTCATGTTGAGGGGGTAATCGTCTTTATTCAATCCCTGGAGGTAAAACTGATCAGTTCCCGGATTGGGATGTATGCCTATATTATCACCAAAAGGATTATTAACTATGTTCAAACTGCAATCTTCAACACTTACGTTCATAATAGCGACCCCAGATTCGCATGGAGCTTGTACAATATACCAGTCATAAAAATAGTAGTAATAATCCAGAGGAGTCGATGATGCACTGCTCTCTTTGATGCTGACAAGGCCTTCAATGGTATATGGATAGTTGAGGTAACTACCGTCGTTTGTGCGGAAGAGGTCGGGAGATCCCAGCCCAACGAGCTGAAGGTTTTCGCCCTCTGGTACATTAAGGTTAATATCAATACGGCTAACGCCATCAGGAACATAAATATCTGTGGCATCAATGACATTTTGATATTCATCACGTAAGGCAATGCTCCGTGTGCCGGCTCCGTCAGCATTTACCAGTACCGACTGAATGGTAAATTCCTGGTAGGCATCAAAAATCAGGTAATGTATATAATCCGGATGTCCGAAAAATCCTCCGCCCGCTGTGTTGTTACTTGCTCCGACAGTATCAGGGTTATTGGGGAATACTTCGCGTACATAATAACTTGTATCATTGCTTAAAGGGGTATGCGACCAGGGGTTCCCGGTGTGTAACAGGTTTGTACAGTTTTCGTCGCTATACCAGTTGATTTCACTGCCTGCTCCTGGAATTTCAAGGTCAAATGCTGAATCCATGCATACGGTTTGATCCTCTGTCGTTGGTGCTTCGGGCAGGTTCACTTCAATGTTAATGCTTGTGGTGTCATTGCCCCAGTCATTTGATACATCCAGAACAACGGTATAATTGCCAGATGAAGTAAACACATGACCTGGATTTGTGTTTGTGCTTGAATGCCCATCACCAAAATCCCACAGCCAGCTTGTCGGAAAATTGTAGCTGCCGTCTGTGAATTGAATGTGGCCGTTGCATGTGATTGTATTGGAAGCGGAAAAATGAGCAATAGGAGGGGCGTTTTCTTCCATGCACTCCCAGTCAATCTGAAAACCGCTGAGAGCCAATCCCTGATCCGAATGAAATTGAATCGTTATGCTGCTTCCGCTGGAAACAATGGTTCCCGGATGACCGGTGGTGTTGCAATAATAGGTGTCGTTTATCAATGGGGCAGAGGTGTTATCCCCGTCGTAAAAGGCAATGTAATCATAATCACAGGTACTGCCTGAGCCGGCTTCGATATCAAACTCAGTTATGTTTAAGATAACCTGGCTGGCATCAGTAGGCTGAATGGTAAAAGTGGCATCCGATTCATTGGCATAGTTTTCATCAGGGCCGCCGCAATCGTACAATGTTCCAAAACATTCCTCGGAGGAGCCACTGCCGTTTTCGGGCATGAAAATCATACACGGGTGTGACGGGTCAATGGAAACATAGCCGGTTTTTACTTCTGTATCATCACCGCATGCACCACCATTAGCGTATAAGCTTACGTCAAAAGTGCCTTCTGTGGTGTACGTGTGTGATGGATTGATATCGGTGCTGGTATTACTATCGCCGAAATCCCATTCAAATGAAGTTCCGTTGATGCTGTAATTTTGAAATTGTACAGTGAAAGGGGCCTGGCAGTTTTCTGTATAGTTGGCTTCAAACGCTGCTTCAACAGTTGGTACATACGGATCGCCAACGCCGATGGCATAAAAAGCATTGGTTACTTCGCCTACCGTATCGGTGCATTCGCCATGGTAATCAATGGCAGATAAAATCCCGTAAAACCGGGCATCTATGTACTCAGATGTGCTGGTGAGATAAACCGTTTGCATACGAAACGTAATGTCTGCTGCGGCTTCCATCCCTATGGAATTGATGTTGTATGAATCACCGTTATCATTGGTCCCCGCATCTCCTTCGCATAACATATAATACCAATAACACAAAGGTGACATGTTGGTATGTACACCACCATGATCAGAGGCATCGGTTACCCAGTAATTGCCCTGATATGTGTCGGGATTATTGTAGGCATTTGGGTCCGCCAGGGAGCGGAAGGTTGCACCGATGTCTTCACCAATTGTCCAGTCTGCAAGCGAAGGTACAGCATAAAACTCAACGGTAGCGCCAAAAATATCACTGAACGATTCATTCAAAGCCCCGGATTCATCCTGGTAAACAAGGTTGCATGTATAAGAAGTGAGTCCATGGGTGATTTCATGAGCAGAAATATCAATGGTGGTAAGGGGGGTAATCCCTGATGCGGTATCACCATCTCCATAGGTCATAACTTCACCGTTCCAGAACGCATTGATGTTGTTGTTGTATCCATAATCTATCAGGCTGAAATGGATGTAGGAATTCAATTCATGGCCGTTATCATCAATGGAATTGCGCCCGTGAACATCATAGTAATAATCGTATGTTTTTTCGGTTGCAAAATGAGCGTCGGTAGCATACTGGTCCAGTTGTTCATTGGCGTTGTCCCAGTAATTATCATCATCGGTAAAATCCACAGCAGAATCATAATCATCGGTATTTTGACAATTATAGGTGGCAATACCGTTGCCGCGTCCTGTTTCGCGAAGACGGTAGTGACCGCTGTAACTATCGGATGTGATGGTTCTGGTTCCTGAATATCCTGTAACGGTAGTTCCTTCTTCATCTGCTGTATGTATGCGTGTTTGAGTGTGCAAAATGGCACCGTTTTCAGCATCTACATACACATATTCGCGATTGTATGGCCGAAGGGCAAACAGGTCAATTTTATAGGCAGCCCTGAACTGGTTGCTGTAAAGGTTCCCGTTTTGCGGCATATATACTTTTTCAGGAACTGGTTCATCATATATTTTTCGATATGGGTTTTCATCACCGGCTTCAAATATGTAAAGGTTTGCATCCATGTATTCCATGGCTTGCTGAAGTGCATCCCGGGATGTCAGTGTAAAAGACCCAGATATTTGCGGATTTGATGCTATGTTCCCGTTCATTGATATACATTTCCCGTTTCTGCTATGGATAAGGTATGCAGAGTATTCAAGTGGAATGTTATTGATGGTTTGAACATAGCGATTATGCTCTATGCCGAGTTTATCGCGAGAGCTGTTTATTTTTTTTAAATCTGCATTATCCGGTTTTACAAATTGCCGGCAATAATCACGGGCTTTGTCTGTGGATATCTGAAAATCCCCTTTAAAACGAATATAATTTGGGACATCAGAAAAATCTTTTATGCGTACCATGTCAGCACCGTTGGCGATGGTATTGGCCCGTTTTCCTGTAAGTATAACAGGATTTTGATCCTGTGAAAACAGCAAAGTGCTTGTAAGTAGTATCAGCAAGGAAATAAAAAAATGTCGTATCATAATAAAACAAATAAAGTGTATGATATAAATGATAAATTACGTGAAATGGTTGCACCCTGCATCCATATATACTTATGATTTTTGGTTTGAAAAAACATTTTCTTACCAAACTGTTAGGATTTATTTAAACGTTTATTGATCCGTCTTCGCTCTGCTACGCCGGACACGGTCCCGTCTTCGCTGGACAAGTTATATTAATTAAAGAACGAACTACTAGACAGCATTTATTACTTCTTTTGGTGTTACGCTAAGTACAGGGATGTATGAATTGTTTATCATTTGCCTTGCATAGGAGCCCAAAAACAGATTTGATAATGCCCAGTTTTGTTCTGTCATAATTGTAATTAGGTCAGCTTCCATTGTTTTAGCATATTCAATGGTTACGGTGGTAATGTTATTCCCAACGATCAGGCTGTTTTCATGTTTAATATCGTGTTTTTTGAAATATTTTGAAACCTGGTTGGCGTACATTTTCAACGTGTTGTGAATGCCTTCGGTTGTAGATGAAGTGACTTTTAGAATGTGTACTGTTGAATCAAATCTTTTGGCGATGCTGGCTACCATTGGTACTTTTTCACGAGTTTCGTTGGTAATGTCAATAGGCATGACAATGGTTTTGGGAGGCTTGAGGTTTTTACATGACCTGATAGAAATTACCGGTCGGATGGTACTTTCAATAATACGGTATGTATTGCTTCCCACAAAATATTCATTCCATCCTGATTCTCCTTGTGTTGAACCAATAACAATAGAATCTTCAAATGCTTCAGCCTGTTCTGCTACCTCATCATATATACGCCCGGTTTTCACAATGTAATTGAACGTGGCTTTTTTGTGCAATTTTTCTTTATAATCTTTAATGATATCCTTCAATTGCTTTTCGGCAATTTCTTTTTTCTGTTTCAACAGGCTGTAATAAGGTTTTGTTTTCCTTGGAATCACGTGAACAAGTTGAACATCTGCTTCATATTCATTTGCAATGGTAATTGCGTAATCCAAAGCACACAGAGAATAATCAGAAAAATCCAGTGGGACAATAATTTTCTTCATAAAATTTCTTTTTCAGGTTTCAATTTTTAAAAAAACAAAAACTTTTGTAGATTGGTAAATTATTCCTTATCATTATTAGTGCGCACTTAACCCATATAGAATCCGCTATGCGGAAGGCTTCGCCTTATTCCACCGGGTTAATCCTTTATGCAACGAACAGAGAAGCCCCAATCTTGGTAGTGGTAGTAGTTTGCCACACCAGCCTCCCTGCGCTCCCTGCCGATGAACAGGTACCACGCTGAATCATCAATGTAAGGCGAGGAAGACCAAAAGGTGCCTACCTCACCAACAAATTCGTAATAATCATCGTTGTTATGCCAACCGCCAAACAAGGCAGAAAAACCGCTGGTACCACCAATTTTAAGTGCATTATATGCCTTTCTGCCTTCACCACCAACATTATCCATTAGTGCTTCAAATTCGCTTTTTGAGGGCAAATGCCAGCCATTGGGGCAGGCACACTTTGCTGTTTTCCAATTGTATAATAGCCCATATTCCAGGCAATTGTATTTGATATTACCGTAGCAATACGAATTACTGGTATTGTAATTCAGGTTTTCAGCCATCCATACCTGGCTTTTTATTCGCACCCATTTGTAGGTTTTTCCATCACGGGGATCGGTAAATGTTCCTGTTTTACCACCATGCACTTCTACTTGAGCAAAATTCAATTTTATTACTTTTTGCTTTTGGTTTTCTATGTTAATTTCCTGGTCCCAAGTTTGTCCAATGTTATTTTCGGCATACAAGGTATGTGTCCCCAAGGGTACCTGTATTTTTTCGCCACTACCGGCGGTAAGATTTGTTTTGTGCACACCGTCAATTTTTAAACTACAATTTGCTCCGGATACTACCAGCACCGGGGCGGTTTCTATTTTAAGGGTTTTTAAGTTAAGTGGTACGCGTATCTGCCTGCGGTCGGTAACATCTATGATAGTATCCCAATTGATGCTTCCGTTAAGGCTTTCGGCATTTAAAAAGTGCTGACCAAGCTCAAGTTCGTAGATTTTTTCTTCACCGGCATTCAGCGCTATTGATTCGCCAAAATCGTAGATGAGCTTGCACCGCATATCGGGAATTACCACTATTTCGGCTTTGCCACAGTTTTTTGCCGTGTATTCGTCTATCACTTGCTGTTTGGCTTTTATTTTATCCATGTCGTTTTGGGCTTCCTGCATAGCTGCCTGGTATTTTTCCACCTGTTTGGTAAAATGCAACACGCGTCGCTTTACATCTTTTAGTTGTTGCATTATTTGGTTGTTTAGTTCGGTTTGCTCGTTTAGCTTATCACGGAAGTTTTCCACCAGGTTTATGGTATTATTAATCGTATTTACCGAACCCAGGCTGGCATCCAATATGTCCATGGCTGCAGATTCCAACTCTTGGGCCATCATCTCTTTTACCACGCTTTCGGCATCTTTGTCATCAGCTAAGCTTTTTTCCATGGTAGAAACTGTAAGTGCTATGCCTTTTTTTGCTACTGCATTCACGCTGTCCTTTTCTGGTATCAGGTTTATTATATCTTTACTTAATTGTATGAACATATTGGCCATATCCAGCATCTGCTGTACGCTAATATTGATGCTTACATCTGATTCAAGGGCTTGTGCTTTTTCCATTAGCTGCTTGTTTTTCTCTATCAATTGTTTATCCGGCACATAGCGGTTCCAGGTTTCGATGTAATCCTGAGCAAGTTCGTTGTCGCGATAGTTTTTTAGCACTTCGCAGAAGTTTTGTGAAATAGCTGAAATGCTAACTAATAAAATTAAAGTAATTGTAATTAGATATTTCATGGTATTTTTTTTCAAAGATACAAAACTTTTTCTTATTACAGACTTTTTTGTGATTTTTAGCAGAAAACTTCATAAGTGCTATATTTGCAAAGATAAACTTTAGTTATCTTTTTTGAAGTTCCTCTATTTTTTCCAGGGGCAAGTACTGATTAAAAAGAATATGCAAAACAGAAATAAATACCGTATTATTGGTCTTATGTCAGGGTCTTCACTTGATGGGTTGGATATGGTATTAGGTGATCTTTTATTTAGCGGAAGCCGCTGGCAATACAGCATTATTTCTGCAGGAACTTTTGGCTATGATAAAAAAATGTATAAAGCACTGAAGACATCCAGGGATCTTACAAAAGAACAATTGTATCTATTACATCAGGATTATGGAAAATGGATAGCTAAAACTGTAAATAATTTTATTAATGAGCATCATATTCAAAGAACAGATATTGACCTTATTGCCTCACACGGGCACACGGTTTTTCATCAGCCGGATAAAGGGATTACACTACAGATTGGTGATGGCAATGTCATTGCTGAAAAGTGCGGTATCCCTGTTGTGTATGATTTCAGAACTCAGGATGTAGAATTGGGTGGGCAGGGAGCTCCGTTGGTGCCTGTAGGTGATGTGATGTTGTTCAACGATTATGATCAGTGCCTGAACCTCGGTGGTTTTTCGAATATTACGGATAAAAGCAATGGTGTAAAAGCCTGGGATATTTGTCCTGTCAATACAATATTGAATGACCTGGCCGGGAAATGGGGAAAAACCTACGATAAGAACGGTGAAATTGGCCGTAAGGGCAAAGTGTTACCATCCTGTCTGAAAAAGCTGGAAACTCTGGATTTTTACCATCAACCACCTCCTAAATCACTGGGGCGTGAATGGATAGATAGCCATGTGAAGCCTATTATTGACGATGCTCTGCAGAAAAATTCCGTAACGGATGTGATGCGAACCTGGTATGAGCATGTGGCATGCCGGATAGCTGATGAGCTTGAAGGGAAGGTGCTGGTAACAGGGGGAGGAGCTCACAACGCATTTTTGATTGAATTGATTAAGCAAAAAAGCACGGCTGTTATTCATATCCCGGCACCCGTAGTGGTGGATTTTAAAGAATCATTGATATTTGCTTTTCTCGGATTGTTGCGATGGCGTGGTGAAAACAATATTCTGGCAAGCGTTACCGGTGCTGCTCATGATCACAGCAGTGGGAAGATTGCCAATTATTCCCGAGGAATTTGATATGTAATTTTTGCAAGAAAATCCAAGAGTGACGGATGATAATCATAAACGAATAATT
>JAYENB010000104.1:0-3694 GCA_034721855.1 Bacteroidota bacterium | reverse complement strand
TTTGAACATTAATAATCCGTCTTCATTTCATCCGTCTTCATTTCATCCGTCTTCACTTCATCCGTCTTCACTTCATTACGCCGGACAAGTTTACGCCGGACAAGTTTTGTATTTTGATATTGTTTAGGATTTAGGGTTTAGATATTAGGATTTTATTTTCTGCCAAAAATTACACGAATATTATTGATAAGATACTAAATCCTTATTTTTGTCTTTTGTCTTTTGTTTTTAAGTGTTCTATAAACTCTTATATTCCCCTTTAACTTAATGGAATGACATTGAGGTAATGTTCGTATCGATCAACGATTTCATCGGCATACCGTATAGGTTGATTACCATTGCAATAGCCGTGCCTGACAACTTCATCCTCATAATAAATCGGGTTGGATTTATGCAACAGAAAATACCTGACATGACCTTCCCATTTATTGGGATTTCTGCCGTATTTTTTAGCGAGACGCATCGCATCAAGAATATGACCCGGCCCAATGTTGTATGAAGCCAGGATAAATTTTACCCTGTCTCTTTCATTGTCTATGGATTCAGGAAACTTTTTGTCAAGGTATTTGATGTATCTGACCCCTGCATGTATTTGTGCCGGCACTGAGGAATTGGGTGATACGCCGAGAAAATCAGCCGTAGAAGGCATCAATTGCATAATACCAAAGGCACCTGCCCATGATACGGCGTTGGGGTTAAAACGGGATTCCTGAAAAATGAGAGAGGCAAGCAAACGCCAGTCCCAGCCAATGGTTTCGCTGGCTTCTTTAATGTATGCATCGTATTCTGAAATGTGGCCGGCTTCGCCGGAATAATAAATACTTGAGCGGGTTGTTTTTGCCCGTGAACTTTTAAAATATTTGTGATACAGGTATTTATATTCCCGCGTTTCTTTGTATTCTGTCAACCAACTGTTGATGCTGTCAGCAAGGGTTTTTGATTCTTTGCGTATGGCCCATGCAAGATTTTGTGGGAAACTTACCGGGGTTTTAATGTCAATGTTATAAAAATAGACATCATTGATAATGGCCACATTTTCGTCGCATACGGTATAGTCAATGGTTCCATTGGAAATTAGGCGTATCAGCTCTTCCATTTCAAGGCTGTCATTTTCCACAATATGGATGGTATCGGCAATTTCTTCAGATAAGTTAACAAGCCGGCTGTATGCTGCTCCACCTTTTTGAATGTGTATGGTTTTATCAGCGAGATCAAGTTGATTACGGATAAATTCAACACTATCACGGGGGTTGGGTTTGCGCTGAACCAACACTTGGCGGGTTTGTGCTATGGGTTCTGTAAAATTAAGGTATTCTTTTCTTTCAGGTGTGATGGTCAGGCTTTGCGCTATGATATCAACATCCCTGTTGCTGAGGTATTCCATGCTTTTAATTAAATCGTTCTCAACCACGATATTCACTTTCAGGTCATAGGTTTCGCCAAACTTTTGCAACAATTCAAATTGAAATCCCATTGGTTTACCACGGTAAACAAAATAATCTGTTGAGTTGGTGCTGACATTGGCACGAATAACGCCGCGTTCCTTGATATCATGAAAATCCACCACCTGGGATTGCACTTCTTCGTCCTGTTGTTTTTCCTTGGTGCTCAACTTACAGCGACCAAACAGCATGGCAAGGAAAAACAAGGCAAGTAACAATGCAACTTTTATGTATTTAATTTTTATCATCCGGTTGTTTTAATCATAAAACTCCCAGGAAAATCCAAAACTTATTGCTGATGGACGCTGTGGATAGTGTGACATTGTCCATGCAACATTGCCGATCAGATTTCCGCTTATATTAGTATAACGTACAAAAGCCCTGAAACGTTTCACTTTAAAACTCATATATGCATCTGCCATCAAATTTTTTGCCAAAGTTTCGTTGGTAAGTACAAAAAAACCGGTAGCAGGTAAAAACGTATAAGACTTGTGTTGGTGTATGTATCGCCCGTCAAGGCCTATGCGCAAACGCATGTGGTGTTCAAATACATCATGTTCGAAAAACAAACCGGTGTATCCCAGTAGCTCAGGGAAGTGAATAATTGAATCCAGGCCTGTATGTTGATACATAACATCTGCTTTCAGTCCGAATGAGCCAAGGTAAAAAGTTTTACCTGCACGAACCCCGTAAACATTGCCGCTGCTGTTGTGTTGAGCAGGTATTCCATCGGTACCGATATACACCGGATTCTGCAGAAATGCATGGTGTGCACGAAGGTTGAAATGATATTTTTTATGCTTGAATCTTAAGCTTGTCTTTATTCGTTTTTCGTTGAAAAAGTTGTGTTCCCATTGATAATGATTGGAACTGTAGTGTTCATAAAAATACAAAGGTGCTTCATCCTGTATGTTATTTGAAATCGATATATGCTGCATGCTATCTATTTTCCAGACAAATTGTATATGTGATGTAAAGTCTGTCTGGCGGCGTCCGGATATCCCATATTGTGCTTCTGCACTAAAGGCATAATACGAATTATTATCATTTGAAAGGAATAGTTTCAGGAAATGACTTTGCGTCAATTCATCGCCTATGGGTAGATGAAATCGATTTATTTCATTGAGAATCCCAACAAAAGCATGGAAATCCTGTACAGAATCCTTGTAATGAAAAAATTGCATCCCGATTTGATGTATGCCTGTGGTCAGCGCTACAGAATCAAAAGTGTTGGTTGAATCTCTGAATGCGTTATCATAAAACGGGTTGGGGATGTCACTGTACATCCTGCGGTTTCGCTCAATATGCACATCCTGGTATATGCTGAATGGCCCCCTATAGTGAAATTGTAACACCGTATCTTCTTCTCTGTAAATGGTGTCTGAATAGGTTTTCCCAAAGCGGTATTCGTGGGAAAAGAACAGGTTTTGATTGTTTTGTTCTGTAGATGCATCGGTGAGATTCACCGTAAGATTATCTATCCGGGTACCATTTTCATAAGCTGTATCTTCAGCAATGCCTCCAAACTGTTGCATCTGAAGTTTGTTGATAATAAGGTTAAAATGATTTTGGTATCGTTTGCCGGTGTAACTTTGCCACAATTTAAAATCTTTATTTTTTGTTCCCGAATTGATGAATGCTCCTTCTGATTTTACCGAATGGTATTGCAACCCTGCGTTAAAAAAAGGATTTGCATTTAAGGATATCGTTCCCTTAACATCCTCATAACCATTTGGTCCTGAATTAAAACTAAAAATCGTAAATGGTTTTTGTGCATTGAAATATATCATATCATCATACTGACTGAAATAACTGGAATAGGCTTGTTTAAAAATAAATTCAGATAGGTGGGCACGCGCAAAATAATCGTATGAAAGAAAAGCCTGTCCGTTGTTGCCTGCAAGCATTCCTCCATGAATAGATTGGTTGTAAAAATTTTCATAGAGATGAAATGATTCCAGCAGGGTATCTTTACGATATCTTGAATCAATGCTGTCTGGAGAATAATTGAGTGTCCAATTGCTAAAGTGCCTTTCAATGCCCTCATGTTGAGCTTTGGCAACAGAAGAAAAAGTCAATATCAACCACAGGTATATTAACCACTTTTTCATTATGCAACTAAAGTAATAAAAAAAAGCCTTCCGCGAAAGCGAAAGGCTTTAAAAAAAAGGCAGCGACCTACTTTACCACCGTAGTAGTATCATCAGCGCTGGTGTGCTTAACTTCTCTGTTCGGAAAGGGAAGAGGTGTTA
>JAYENB010000103.1:0-3702 GCA_034721855.1 Bacteroidota bacterium | reverse complement strand
TTGCGCCAGGCAGGAGGCGGTTAGCCTGTGTGCTGCGATGCGTTGGTGCTGTGCTGCAAGCAGGGCGACCGGAGGCTGTGCCCGGCGAAGCAAGGCGGAGACGGGAAGCCCCTGCAGGCAGCATCACAGCACCCGCAGAGCAGTGCACAGCTAAAAGCCGTATGCTGTTAAGGCGCCCAAAACATTAAAAAATTCCAAATTCACTTTTCAGATGGATATTATGCTTTATCTTTACAACAAATTAAACATGAAACGTTATGGATATACTCAAAGGAAAAGTTGCCCTTATCACTGGAGCCGCCCGTGGTATAGGGAAAGCCATTGCTATTCGATATGCACAGGAAGGTGCTGATGTGGCATTCACCGACATCAAGGACGATGAAAATTTTAAAACCACAGAACAGGAATTGAAAAAATTCGGCACCAAGGTTAAAGCATATATAAGCAACGCTGCTGATTTTAAGGCTGCACAGGAACTGGCTGAGACCATAGTTTCTGATTTTGGAAAAATAGACATTTTGGTGAACAATGCAGGCATCACCCGTGATAACTTATTGATGCGCATGACTGAAGAACACTGGGACATGGTGATGCAGGTAAACCTAAAATCTGTGTTTAACATGACAAAAGCATTCATGCGGCAGATGATGAAACAACGGCAAGGGGCTATTATTAATATGAGCTCAGTTGTTGGTGTCAGTGGCAACGCAGGACAGGGCAATTATGCGGCATCTAAATCCGGGATCATCGGGTTTACGAAATCCGTAGCCCAGGAACTCGGTTCAAGGAATATCCGTGCCAATGCTATTGCGCCCGGTTTTATTGAAACAGAGATGACGGCTCAATTGCCTGAAGATGTCAAAAAAGGCTGGTCTGAAAAAATACCATTGAAACGCGCAGGTTCCTCCGAAGAAGTGGCCAATGTAGCTGTTTTTCTTGGGTCTGATTTGTCTTCGTACGTTTCAGGACAAACTGTACAGGTATGCGGCGGCATGCTAACCTAAATTTTGTCAATATGGTAAAACGTAAAACATCTGCGTTGTAGCTTAAAGGTTAATCATCATTTACAACACGAAAAAAAGGAAATGAACCACAATAGACACATAGGTTATATAGTGGATCTAAGAAAACTATTTAATTTAAAAAATAACAAATCTCAAACAACAAACAACAAATAATTCTCAAAATTCAAATATCTAATATTCAAAAAGTTTAAAAAATTGAGCCCGGACTAAAAAGTCAAAAAATGAGAAATGCCACAAAGTCACGAAGACACCAAGAGTTACAAGTATTTGTATTACAGTATTTAAACTTGTAAGACTTTGTGTCTTAGTGGCAATGCAATGACTTTTTAGACTGGGCTCAAAATTGGAATTTTTAAAATTAGAATTTATTTGACATTTGTTGTTTGTTATTTGGTGTTTTCTTATAATCACTACATAGATTTTCACATAGAATGAACCTTACTAAAGAACAGAGATTTTGAACATTGATTTTACATATTCACCCTGGTGGCTTATAGCCGGACTTGTTTTTGCAGCCGGATTGAGTTTCTTTTTGTATTACAAAGACACTCAGTTGCGGGAACTCAACCGGACATGGGTGCGTGTCCTGGCTGTATTGCGATTTATTTTTATCTTTGGGATTGTATTTTTGCTACTGGGGCCTTCATTAAACGTAAAAAAAACGGACAAAGAAGAGCCGGTGTTCATCATCGCCCAGGACAATTCTGCTTCAGTATTGTTAAATGCAGACTCAGCCTTTTATCTGAATAAATATCCACAGAAAATTAAAACACTCAACAGTAAACTATCAGAAGATTATGATGTGCATTACCTGCAATTTGGTGACAGCGTGCAAGCCAAGGAAAATCTGAATTTTTCAGATGCCATTACGAATTTTTCAGATTTGATGTTTACGCTTCAGGCCGGATATACAGGCCGTCATGTTGCAGGGATGTTACTGGCAAGCGATGGATTATACAACCAGGGACACCATCCGTTACATCAATTCAGTGACCTTCCCTACCCTGTGTTTACACTTGCCCTTGCTGATACCACACAAAAAAAGGATGCCCTGATCAACGATGTCAATTATAACAGCATTGCATTCCTGAACAATCGCTTTCCCGTAAGGGTACATTACCATGCTTATAAATTAGAAGGGGAAACACTGAAAATACAATTGCTGAAAGATGACAATGTGTTGTTACAAAAACAGGTGGATATAAACACAGAAAACATCACTGATTATGTTGATTTACAAATTAAAGCAGATGAAACCGGGTTACAATCCTACACCATCGCCATTGAACTTGTTGAAGGGGAAATCACACGGGAAAACAACTTCCGCCGGATATCCGTGAATGTCATCGATAACCAGCAGCAAATTACTATCATTGCCGCCGCCCCCCATCCGGATATTGGAGCTATCCATCGTGCATTAAAGAAGAATAAAAATTTCTCTGTTGACATCAATTATTTAACGGAGATGCCGATCAATACAGATGATTCAGATTTAATCATTTGCCATCAGGTTCCTGCCAAAAACGCCCCGGCATCAGCCATATTTAAAAATGCGGAGAATAAACACATCCCTGTATTGTTCATTTTTGGATTGCAATCGGATATACATGCCTTCAATCAACTGGGCTACAACCTGAGCATAGAAACCAAAGGAGCGTCTATGGATTATGCTCAAGCTTTGTATAACCAGGATTTCAAAACCTTTAGTTTAACACCTGGGTTTATAAACATACTTGAAAATTTACCGCCCTTATACGTACCTTTTGCCGATTTCCAATTTACCGGCGAATATTCCACTGTGTTTACGCAAAAAATCAATGGGATCAATACATCTAAACCACTGATAAGCTTGTCAGGCATGGAACAACGCAAGCTGGCTTTTGTGTCAGGAACAGGCATGTGGAAATGGCGTATGACCACATACGTTCAAAATGGCAATCATGATGGCTTTGATAAAATGGTGAACAACCTTATTCAGTATCTTGTCACAACGTCCACAGGCAAACAGTTTGCTGTTGACATTGAACAAATCATTCCTGAAAACGAATCGGTTATTTTTGATGCAGAACTGTACAACGAAGCCTATGAGCTAATCAATGATCCGGATGTAGATTTGTACATTGAGGATAGCACCGGTAAAAAAGACAAATACAAATTCAACCGCTCACTTCATGCATACCAGTTAAATCTGGGTAGCTTGCCCGCAGGGAAATACTCATGGCACACACAAGTTGAGTATGAAAACAATACCTTTACGGATGAAGGACATTTTCTTGTTGAACCGGTTTCCCTGGAAGCACTGAAAACCCGGGCCAATCATAAGTTATTGGGGATGATCAGCAAAAACACCGGCGCAGAGATGTTTTATCCCGCAGACATTGAAACCATTCCACAACACCTTAAGGCGTATGATATAAACAAAACACGCATTATTACCAGCCAATCACATTCAGTTTTACTTAATCTGAAATGGATTTTCTTTTTATTACTGGGACTGATTTCTGTTGAATGGTTTTTCAGGAAATTTTTTGGCGGATATTAAGAGGTGTTAGTATCTTATCAATAATATTCGTGTAATTTTTGGCAGAAAATAAAATCCTAATATCTAAACCCTAAATTTTAAACAAAATCAAAATACAAAACTTGTCCGGCGTAAACTTGTCCGGCGTAATGAAGT
>JAYENB010000102.1:11190-18771 GCA_034721855.1 Bacteroidota bacterium | reverse complement strand
GTCTTTGCGGTGAGGAGCTACTTTTGTTGCTACTAATTAGTTACCCCCATTATTGATTCTGTGATTTTTTGTTTATTTTTATGCATCATTTTTATGTAATAATACGCTAATTCATTCCATTATGGCTGTAAAAATACTGGCAACAGGCGATATACATTTGGGGAAACGCTCAGCAGGCGTGCCTGAAGATGCCCGGGAAATTGCCACAAAACACACCTGGAACCGTATGGTTGATTATGCCATTGATACGGGTATTGATGCCATTTTGCTCAGCGGGGATATTGTGGACCAGGACAATAAATTTTTCGAAGCCAACAAAGCTTTAGAAATCGGCTGCGAAAAACTGAATGAACAGAACATCCCGGTTTGCATGGTAGCAGGCAATCACGATCATGATGTGTTACCGGAAGTCATAAAAACAAAAGATTTCAACAATGTGCATTTACTGGGAAACAATGGCAAATGGGAGCTAAAAACATTGAATACAAAAAATGGCAATATTCAGGTTGCAGGATGGTCTTTTCACGCTACCTACGTGCCTTATAGTCCGTTAAGCAAATTCAACCTGGAAAACATCAATCCCGACCTCCCTGCCATAGGACTGTTGCATGCTGACTACGGGATGATATCCAGCGATTACGCACCCGTACAGGAACAAGATTTTTTCAATAAAAACATTGATATATGGATACTGGGGCATATCCATAAACCAGGCTTACTGTCAGACACCCAAGGTAAAATATTGTATCCCGGCTCACCCCACGCATTAAGTTCCAAAGAACCGGGAAAACACGGGCCTTTATTACTTACCATCGAAGGCAAAAACAACATAACCCATGAATGGCTGGATTTTTCACCCGTCAGATACGAAAAGCTTTCCATCGACACAGGCAACCCAGAATCTATCAATGACATCAGACCCATCATCAGGACCGAACTCAAGAAAAACGCCGCCAACATACAAAAGACATCGCCACACCTGCGTTACCTAATTTATGATATTGAAATAACAGGAAAATTCAGGGAACATAACCTGATAGGCACCCTTCAACAGGAAATCACCAATGAAGCGATAATTGAAAATGTATTTGTACGTAAACTCCACAACAAACTAAAACCTGCCGGCGCCAAGCTCAAAGACCTGGCGAAACAATCATCCCCGGCCGGCATCCTTGCAGACACCATACTAAAACTGGAGAACAACGACACCTCTCCTTTTATCGAAGCTTTGATGGAAAAATGGAAGAAAAAACAACAAGAAGTGATTCACGCCAAAATATATTCCCCTTTTTCATATGGATATCAGACAGAAAATACGGATATAGACAATAAAGCCAGGGAGTACCTGTTAGAAACCTGTAATCATACCCTGGATGCCTTACTGTCACAGACTAAAAATTCACAATCATGACAAAACTGGCACTGACATTCAAAGCACTGAAAATCCATAAAGCACCAGGTTTTTCCAACGGCTTGCCTGCCATGGAGAATCTCAACAGCAACATCAATATCATTACCGGGGCAAACGCTTCAGGAAAAAGCACCACCGCCCGCACAATTCAATCGCTCATCTGGAAAAATGACATCAGTCATCTGCATGCCGAAGCTATCGTGGAAACTGATGCTGACTGGTTTCTGAAAATTGACCACGGCAGTGCGCTGTCACAAAAAGGCGGCAAAAACGAGCCACTACCCAACATCCCCGCTGCCGACGACAGGAGGCTTTACATGCTTGCCATCCAGGAGCTCATCAAAAAAGAGGAACATGACCTTGCCGACGAGATCATGAAAGAATCCATTGGTGGTTATGACCTTGATGAAGCCAAAAATACACTGAAATTTGAAGATAAGATTTCAACTACCGGCTTAAAGGAATACAAGGCATACACTAATGCAGAAAAACAATTTAAAGGTCTCAGACAAATACACACCTCCCTCAAACATAAGGAAAAAGAACTAAATAACCTGTATGCCGAACTTAAAAAGACCAGGCATGCCGAAAAATTAACATCATGGTATCAAGCCCTGTCCGCTTATCTCAAAGCCAAACAGGAAACCGAAAGCACAAATCAGCACCTGGAACAATTTCCCAAAACACTAAAAAACGTCACGGGCAAAGAAATTGAAGAAGCCAAAGAACTGGAAAAAAACATCCGTGACACCAAAAATACCATAGAACAAACAGAAAAAGAAATCAATGCCCTTCAGTATTCTCTTGATAATCTACATATCCCGAGAGCAGGTGTTTCCGAAAAAACCTTAACAACACTTGAAGACTACGTTAAAAACTTAGATGACAATGAAAATCAAATCCGGGATATTGATAGAGAAACCGAAGGCATCATTTCAGAAGAAAAAGAATGCATCAAAAAAATAAACCCCGAACTTGACACGGACGAATGGGATGGCATTACACTGAATGACATCGCAGACCTCGATAAATTTTTGACTAACGCCCACAATGTGTTTGCGAAGGAGCGTATCATCCGCAAAGAAATGGAAAGGATTGAACACGAAATCAGTGATAAAAACGAAACACCTGGTACCAACACACTCACAAAGGGCATTGATTCCCTCGGGCAGTGGTTAAAAACACCTGTACGCTCAGCATCCCGCCACCCATGGCTTATCCCGGCAATGATCATCGCAGCAATCTTTACGGCTGTGCTTTGTTTCCTTTTCGGATGGCCGGGATTGTTCGGCTTAATCCTTATCATAGGCTTGCCTTTAATATCAAACCTGCAACACAAAAAACAAGGCAATCAAAACAACACGCTGACAACCCGTGAAACGGATTACCGGAAAACCGGCCTGGATAGCCCCTCATCCTGGGATCCCGGGGATGTAACTGACCAACTGGATACCCTGATTAAGGCATTACACAATGCTGAATTTAAGGAAAAATCCACCGAGAGGCTTAACAACCTGCATCAGCAACTGGAAGACCTAAAATCAGACATCAACGACATCAATCAAACCCATCAACAATGGCTTGACAAATTGAAAGCGGTTCCCAATCTTCCGGATGCAGCAAAAAGTGATTTCAGCGGCATGTACTGGTTTTTGAAAAACATCATGGCATGGCAACAATCGCATACCAAACACACCAAACTGCAGGCGGAACGAGGACAAATCGAAAAAGACCAGGGCATACTCCTGAAAAAATGCAATGAAATATTTTCCGGATTGCAGCTTGAACATGCCGGAGATGCTGCCGAAGCCAACGGCCTATTCAAAACAATCAAAACCGAAGAAGACAAACGCCACCGGGCAGAACAACAGCAACAGGACAAAAATACAATCATCGAAGAAAAACGTAAACAACTAAAATCATCTCAAAGCAAATACAATGAGATTTTCAACAGGCTACACATTGATACCGGGGACATGCATGCGCTGCAACAATTAACAGACCAAAAGCCCTCTTACGATGAAATCAGCAAAGAAGCCTTTGCCGCCCAAAAAAAGTACGATGAAACACAACAGCACATGAAGCAACATTCGCTGTATGAAGAGCACAAAGCAGACATCGCATCACTGTCACCGGATGAAATTGAAGAACATATCCGGAAACAACAGGCAATCAGCGAAAAACGGGAAGATTACAGCAAACAAATCAATGAAATTGAGTTTGAAATAAAGCAAAAAAAAGAAGGACAGGAACTTGAAAAACTGCTCAGTCAAAAAGAAGAAGCAAGCAGAAAGTTAGAAGCACTGTACGAAAGCAACATGGCCTCCATTACCGGCAATATGGTGATTGAAACATTAAAACAAACACAGCATGAGAAAAATCAACCGGAAGTGTTGAAGCGGGGCGGAAGCCTATTTAATAAGATCACCAATGGCAGGTATGAGTTATTAACCGATGAACACAAAAATCAAACGGTTTTCAAAGCCAAAGATACCATCTTAAAAGAATCACAACAATTGTCTGAATTATCCACAGGCACAAGGGTACAATTGATATTGGCCGTAAGGCTGGCTTTCATTGAACACAATGAAACATCGCTCAGGTTGCCTTTGCTGGCAGATGAATTGCTCGCCAACAGCGACGACATCAGGGCAAAAGCCATCATTGAAACCCTGATAACCATCAGCAAAGAAGGCAGACAGGTATTTTATTTTACCGCCCAGGAAGATGAAGCTTTCAAATGGAAATCCATGCTTGATAAACAAAATAGCATTGATTATAAAGTTGTCCCGTTGGATGACAAAACCACAGATGCCCCTGTACGCCATATTTCAAACCTGCCAACAGCACCAAAACTGACTTACAATGTACCACCACCGGAAGGCAAAACCCATGAGGCGTACGCCGCCGACATCAAACCGCCGGATGTTGACCTGCTGCGTGATTCCACAAACAAGTTGCACTTGTGGTATCTCATTGAAGATACGGAGCTGCTTTATCGCTGTCTTTCACAAGGCATCGCTTACTGGGGACAACTGCAGAGCTTTTTCAATCATCAGGGACAAATTCCCGGGCTGACAGAAAAACGTATAAACGCACTCCAGGAAAAAGCCACCATTGTAGATAATTTCCTGCGTGATTACCGCATCGGGCGCCCCAAACCCATTGACAGAAGCGTATTGATACACTCGAAAACCATCAGTAACAATTTTATTGACGAAGTGGATGAACTGCTAAAATCCCTGAACGGGAATCCCGAAAAAATGATCGAAGCACTGAAAGCAGGTCAGGTAGCCAAATTCCGCACCAAAAACATTGAAGAATTGACCAATTACCTGGAAGAAAATGGCTACATTGACAATGCTGCCCCCCTGGCTCAGGATGAAATACAAACCCACATCACAGCACTTGTATCCACCATGTCTATTTCCTCCCGCGACGCAGAGCGGATAATTAAAAGGTTGGTTACTTAAAGCAGATGTAAAAAGCTGGCAGGGATATGTTTAAATTAAATTTTAGTGCTTGTTATGACAGGTGTATTCGCGAACATGATTGGATTTTCAGTTTGTTGGCTTAATTAAAATTTTTATTCAATCCGCAGTAATATAAATCAAACATTCCTTTTCCTCCGGGTCTGTCAGATGAAAATAGCATTAAATTATTAAAAAAATTATCCCTTTCTGTCTCAAAAATGACAGGGCGAAACTCATTATATTCAGAATTAATCCTGGTACCAAAATTAACGGGTGAAGACCATTGTGTATCGTCATATTTAGAATACCACAGATCATAACCACCATAACCGCCGGCTCTTTTGGATGCGAACACCATTATATTATTATGTATAAAAGGGCAATGATCATCTTTATCACTATTGAAAATATCGATTTTCTCAATTTCAACTGAATTAGATTGTTCTATATTTTTGTTAACCTCACCGGAAGCCCGGTAAATATCATACTGACCATCACGATCAGAGGCAAAATAAATAATTTCTCTATTTGTATCTGCATTTTCGAAAATAGTTACATATCCTTCATTACTATCACTGTTAATGTGATTCAAACTAATTCTATCTGTAGGGATATTTTCGTAATTAACATACATCATCTTAATATCCAAATTACCGTCCTCATCAGTGGTATAAAAAAACCTATAGTCATCACATCCATAAATGTTTTGACATGTTGTATAAGGACCATATTCATTATACTGACTATTTATCACATTAATTGTGCTATCATTAACCAACCAGGCATTTACCGATGCTTCTCCGTTAACCAGATTGACGAAAAAATCACAATCATAGTGTATGAAATCAAAATCATTACCCTGGCTAAACCTGTTTGTAGAAAAAATCAATGAAAAAGAATACCGGCTCCAAATTATGTTTAAGTCAGCGTTATAATCATCATATTCTGAGTTTACTTCTGAAAAATTTTTTGGAGTTAATGAAATAATCGCTTTATCAAAATTTTGCCTATCATCATCGCAGGAGATCATTATCAATAAAACTATCAAGAGGCAGATTATTTTTTTGAGATAAATCATAAATTAAAATCTAATAATAAAACCAGCGTTAATACTATAATATGCAATATACAAATTAAAACCATTCTCAATACTTGTTTTATCTGAAAACCTCGGATTAGTGGAATATGTATTAAAATAAATACTTATCCCGTATTTTTCCGAGATATAGTGATTGATTCGAAAATTCAATGAACTGATAATACTAATTGCATCATCTTGTTTAATTGAATTAATCACTCCCCAATATTCATCAGTAACCAATATCTCCGGATGTATGCAATATGAAAAACCTAATCTACCTATTGTCAACACTTCAGTATTATAAAATTCAGGTGTTTTTATGATCAAGCCCAAAGAAGAATGAGCTACCTGGTAGTTTCCTGCTAAAACTTCAATGCCGTCAGATTGCTCTAATATTCTCTCATACTCCGATTTATAAGCTTTCTTTTTAAAGAAAAGGTTTGTATAGCCAAGATCAAGACTAAGTCCAAAATATTTGCCCCAATACCACATTATATCTGAATTGATATTAAGTCCTACAGAAGAAAATCCGGCGTCATATTCCATATTATCTTTTGCAAAATCAGAATATGGTATACTCATCCCGATGCTTGGATTAAAACGAAATTTTTTTCTTTCTTCCTGAGCATACATTGATAGAGTTGTCAAGAAAATAAAAATGATGATATTAATAATAATTTTTTTCATTTATAGATTAATTTAGTCACACGGCAATACTCCACATTTATCTGCCATAATGTAATGCAGGCATGACAACTCGTCCCGAACTTGATTCGGAAACTTATGTAGGACACTTTCGTGAGCCTTTTTAAACACTGCTAATGTATAATATTACGTTAAATTTCCAAAACTTATCCACACTTATCAACAACTGCCCTTTTCGGTATGAAAATTTCCGATATTCTGTTAATTTTGCATTTCAATGTTAATAAAACAACAACCAATGTACAACATCAAAGAATTAGAAAAAATGGCATCCCAGGTACGCAGGGACATTGTAAGAATGGTACACGCACAGTCATCAGGCCATCCCGGCGGGAGCCTCGGTTGTACCGACTACCTCGTAGCCCTCTATTTTGCTGTCATGAACCATGACCCCAAAACCTTTTCCATTGTTGAAAAAGAAGAGGATTTATTTTTCCTTTCCAACGGTCATATTTCACCGGGCTGGTATTCTGTGCTTGCAAGGAGTGGATATTTCCCTGTTGATGAACTGAAAACATTCAGGCAAATCAATTCACGCCTGCAGGGACATCCTGCTACGGAAGAGAAACTTCCCGGAATTCGGGTGGCTTCCGGCTCTCTTGGCCAGGGATTATCGGTTGCTGCAGGCGCTGCCCTCGCAAAAAAACTCAACAAAAACAACGCGCATGTATTTTCCCTACATGGCGATGGTGAAATGCAGGAAGGGCAAAATTGGGAAGCCGCTATGTTCTGTGCTGCACACAAAATTGACAATTTAATTTCCACAATTGATTATAATGGCAAGCAAATTGATGGTCCTGTAGATGAAGTGATGCCATTGGGCAATCTGAAAGCCAAATTTGAAAGCTTTGGCTGGGATGTCCTGGTGTGCGAAAAAGGCAACGATATGGAATCTGTCATCAACATACTGA
>JAYENB010000102.1:8221-11090 GCA_034721855.1 Bacteroidota bacterium | reverse complement strand
CAAATTGATGGTCCTGTAGATGAAGTGATGCCATTGGGCAATCTGAAAGCCAAATTTGAAAGCTTTGGCTGGGATGTCCTGGTGTGCGAAAAAGGCAACGATATGGAATCTGTCATCAACATACTGACTGAAGCCAAAAAACACACCGGAAAATCCAAACCGGTGATGATAATGCTTAAAACTGAAATGGGTTACGGGGTAGATTATATGATGGGAACGCATGCATGGCATGGAAAAGCTCCCAACGATGAACAACTGGAACAAGCCATGGACCAATTAGAAGAAACCCTTGGAGATTATTAATGACACGAAAATTCATCATATTATGCGTTACCTTTCTGATGTTTGCCACATCAGGGGTTTCTCAGGTTAACATAAAAACCGACAGCATCAACACAGACACAAGTAAAATTACTAACGAAGAAGATGCCTCCGGCAAACCCCTGACACGCATACTTATTATTTTTGATTCTTCCCAGAGTATGCTTGGTAGATGGGATGGTCGTCGCAAAATTGACATTGCCCGTAACCTGCTGTCTGAAATGCTGGATTCACTGCAAATACTTGATAATGTTGAAGTGGCACTCCGTGTGTATGGCCATCAAAAGCCAGTTCCACCTCAGGATTGCAGCGACACAAAGCTGGAAGTGCCTTTTGAAAAAAACAACATTGACAAAATAAAATTTGTACTTGAAAACCTGGTAGCAAAAGGAACTACCCCTATTGCTCGTTCACTTGAAGAAGGCGCTTATGATTTTCCTAAAGATAAATCAGCACGACATATTATTATTTTGATAACCGATGGTGTTGAAGCCTGTGACGGAGACCCCTGTGCCGTATCACTGGCTCTTCAGGAAAAAGGCGTCATTTTAAAACCGTTCATCATTGGTGTCGGCCTGGATGTGACATTTAAAGATGTGTTTGATTGTGTGGGTTTTTATTTCGATGCCAATAACTCAAAACAATTCCGCCATGCGTTGCATGCTGTAGTTGATCAGGTAATGAATTTTACCAGTGCGCAGGTCAACCTGCTTAATTCAAAAGGAAACCCTACAGAAACAAACGTGGCCATGAGTTTCTACGATGAATTATCCGGTGCCATACGCTACAATTACATCCATACCATCAATGAACAAGGACAACCCGATACTGTGCTGCTTGATATCATGACTAAATACGACCTTAAAGTGCATACCATTCCCCCTGTGTATAAAGACAGCATTGTACTCGAACCCGGGATTCACAACATCATTGAATTGCCGGCACCACAGGGGTATTTAGAAATCAAAACACCCGGCGAAACATCTGTTGACAGCAACATCAAATGCATTGTACGCAAAAAGAACCACATGGAAACCCTGCATGTACAAAACCTCAACACCCTGGAAAAATACATCACCGGTACATACGATTTGGAAATTCTTACTATCCCGCGTATCAAAATTGATGATGTAAAAATAACCCAAAGCGACATAAACAAAGTAGTTATACCTGAATCCGGAAGCTTGGAAGTTAATTTCGCGGGGCACCCGATCGGCTCCATCATCCATGAAGAAGGCGATAAACAAACCATGGTCAAAAGATTGGACCCTTATCAGAAAAACATGCACATGCAACTTCAACCAGGGCACTACAGACTTGTATATCGTTATGCAAAAAACAAGAAAACCCGCAACACAATTGAAAAACAATTTACCATTAAATCAGGAAAAACCCTTGTGATACAAATAGATAAAACATGAAAACTTTTGAAATACTGAACATTAAAGACACACGTTCGGGCTTTGGTGCCGGACTGGAAGCATTGGGAGAACAAAATCCGGATGTGGTAGCATTATGTGCTGATCTTACTGGATCATTAAAAATGAATGCTTTTGCGGAAAATTATCCCGAACGCTTTTTTCAAACCGGCATTGCCGAAGCAAATATGATGGGTGTAGCTGCCGGTTTAACAACAGGCGGAAAAATTCCATACACAGGCACTTTTGCCAATTTTTCAACCGGCCGTGCATACGATCAAATACGGCAAAGCATTGCCTATTCCGAAAAAAATGTAAAAATCTGTGCCTCCCACGCCGGCATCACACTTGGAGAAGACGGGGCAACTCATCAGATCATGGAAGACATTGGCCTGATGCGGGGATTACCAAACATGATGGTAATCAACACCTGCGATTACAACCAGACCAAAGCTGCCACCATTGCCATAGCAAAACATGAAGGCCCTGTTTACCTCAGGTTCGGACGGCCGAAAGTACCCAATTTTACACCGGAAGATCAGGAATTCATTCCCGGCAAAGCAATTCATCTGAATGAAGGCACTGATATTACCATCATTGCAACTGGCCACCTGGTATGGAAAGCCATTGAGGCAGCACAGGCACTGGAAAAGAAAAATATTTCAGTGGACCTGATAAACATTCACACCATTAAACCTTTGGACACAGAAGCCATCTTACAATCAGTAAGCAAAACAAACGCTGTGGTAACTGCAGAAGAACATTTGATGAATGGTGGTTTGGGAGATGCTGTAGCACAGTTTCTCGGACGTAATTATCCATGTCCGGTTGAAATGGTTGCTGTGAATGATGTTTTCGGCGAAAGCGGAAAACCCGAAGACCTGCTCAAAAAATACGGACTTGACACATCAAACATCATTGAAGCAGCATCCAAAGCGTTGGATCGCAAATCATAATTAATGAATGATCAGCTCAGCGATAAAGAAATTTTAGACAAATTCAGGCATGGCAACCCAGACTATGCTTTTCATTTTCTTGTGCTGAAATACCAGGAAAAATTGTACAATGTGATTCGTAAAATACTTATTGTTCACGAAGACACAGATGACATCCTGCAGGAAAGCTTCATT
>JAYENB010000102.1:0-8121 GCA_034721855.1 Bacteroidota bacterium | reverse complement strand
GCATGGCAACCCAGACTATGCTTTTCATTTTCTTGTGCTGAAATACCAGGAAAAATTGTACAATGTGATTCGTAAAATACTTATTGTTCACGAAGACACAGATGACATCCTGCAGGAAAGCTTCATTAAAATTTATCAAAACCTCAACAATTTCAGGGAAGATTCACAATTGTTTTCATGGATGTACAGAATCGCTGTTAACGAAGCGCTGAATTTTCTCCGAAAACAAAAACGCAAACATGTGTTTTCAGCCACGTCCTACGAAGATAAACTGAATCAATATATCCAGGCAGGATCATATTTTGATGGTGATGAAGCTCAAAAAACCCTGCAAAAAGCATTATTGCAACTGCCTCAAAAACAAAGGCTCGTGTTCAATATGAAATATTATGATAACCTAAAATACGAAGACATGTCAGAAATATTACACACCAGCGTTGGTGCTTTAAAAGCATCATACCATCACGCTGTCAAAAAAATTGAAAAATACATTAACGAAACATAAATTTTAAACCCGGCCCTGTTTTTTGCATCTTATTATAAACAAGCAGGTCAAACACCGATACAATGAAACGACTGGAAGACATACCAAAAAAGAATCCTTTTAATACACCGGACGGGTATTTTGATGAATTTCCCTCAAGCTTAAAGAACCGCTTAAATACCGGAAAAGAGAAGGAACCGGTAACCCTGTTAACCACATTAAAACCGTATTTTTACTTCATTGCATTCTTTGTGGCATTTGCTTTTATTTTTAAATTTGGCGTGGACAAATTGACAAAAGATTATCGTCATCAGGAAAATGAACTGCAATCATCAGTAGAAACCGAATTGTATTATGAATATGAATTCATCAGCGAGAACATGATCTACGAAGAAATGATCGCTCTTCAGGATTCAACAATTATTAACGAAATCAACGAAGAAATGATCACCGCATACCTTGTGGAAGAAGATATTGAATATTTAATGTATGAATAAAGAAACAGTATTATGAATAAACATGTAATCATAAGTTTAACAATCTTATTTTTGATGCCTTTGCCCGGCAAGGCGCAAAAACATTGCAGGCATGAAGCCATGGAAGCAGAAAAAGTTTCCTACCTGACACGCAACCTTGACCTCACGGTGATGGAAGCACAAAAATTCTGGCCTGTGTATAATGAATACCAGGACGAACTGGAAAAAAACATAATGGCGCAACGTAATATCATGGATAAACTGGATCCGGAGGATTCAGACTTATCCAACAAGGAATTGGAAACTAAAATTGATGAACTCATTCAATTGGAAGTTGACAAAGCCAATATCCAGAAATCATTCCATCAAAAATTCAAAAAGGTACTTCCCATTAATAAACTTGGATTGTTTTATCATTACGACAAGGAGTTTAAAAGGTACCTGCTGAGAAAATTCCGCAATTTCAAAGGAGATAAGCATGGCAGCGGCCCAGGGGCTCCACCCCCACGTGATATTCACACATTCTGATCATTCACACTTCGGTTGGCGGTATAATTCCTCCATTTATTAATAAGTTGTTGCATGGCTTTTCCGGGTTCTGCTTCAAAAAACATTCTCTCTCCTGTTTCAGGATGGTCAAATCCCAGAGTACGGGCATGCAATACTTGCCCGGGAAGTAAATCAAAACAGTTTTTGACAAACTGTTTATATTTAGTAAAAACGGTACCCCTCAACACCTTATCGCCACCATATTCAAAATCATTAAACAAGGGATGTTTTATGTGTTTAAAGTGTACCCGTATCTGATGGGTTCTGCCTGTTTCCAACCGGCATTCCACAAGACTGACATAACCGAGGTCTTCAATCACCCTGTAGTGTGTCACTGCAGGTTTTCCGTAATCCCCTTCCGGAAAAACATGCATAACTTTACGATTTTTCAGGCTACGGCCAATATGCCCTGTAATCGTCCCTTCGGCTGGTGATGGCAAACCCCATACAAGAGCATGATAAATTCTGCTGGATGTTTTGTCGTAAAACTGTTTGGATAAATACTGCAAAGCCTGTTCAGTTTTAGCTACCACCAACAAACCACTGGTGTTTTTATCAATCCTGTGCACAAGCCCCGGACGTGCTTCTCCAGATTGAAACATCGGCAAATCTTTGAATTTGTACATCAAAGCATTCATCAGGGTGCCGGTATAATTTCCATACCCCGGATGGACAACCATTCCAACAGGCTTATTTACAACAATTAAACTGTCATCCTCATATACAACATCCAATGGAATATCTTCCGCGACCAATTCAATTTCACGGCGTGGATAATCCAGGCGTATGCTTATCACATCACCCGGTTTTACTTTATAATTTGATTTTTGGGGCTCATTATTCACAAAAATATTCCCGGCATCTGCAGCGGATTGAATTTTACTGCGTGAAGTGTTCTCCAATTTATCAACCAGAAATTTATCAATGCGTATAATTTTCGATCCGGGAGATGCAATAACCTGATAGTGTTCAAATAAATTTCTCCCTTCATAATCCTCTTGATCGCTGTGCTGAAATTGTTGATTGTCTGTCATCCGGGGAAATTAAGGTCTTATAAGTAATTTTTGACGGGATACCAGCCGCTCTTTGTCATAAAACAACACGATATAAAATCCGGTTTTTAACCCTGATACATCTATCGTTGGCTGTTTCATGCCGGTCTGTATAAGACGGCCTTCTGAAGAAATTATTTCATAGGCATCATATTCAATCTGTCCGTTCACATAAACCACTGTGGTAGCAGGGTTTGGATACAATTTAAAATCAGCCGGGGATGATTGCTCCTTGCCAGGGGCATCAACCCCCAAATTTACTTTATATTCACTGAAAACCGGCCTTATCATCAATGCGCCTTCATAGCTGGATCCCTGCCAGCTTCCGAACATATTAATATGCAGATTTTCACTGGCATCCCTGTTCAAATCGAATCCAACATTCAACATATCATCTGTGGTTTTTATCCATCCGATATGAAAAGTATCTGCAATATAAACCGGTGTATCAAGTGCATAATAATTATAGGTGTATAAACTATCAATATGCTCAGGCCGTACACCTATTTGCTTGCGCAAGGTATCACCCGGGATCCCTCCATTATCATCCCATACGGTAAGGTAAAAATATTTCTGGTTTGCATCGTTCAACACTTTATTGAAATAGATTTTTACGCCGCGCAATGTATCGCCCTGGTATGGAGCAAAACGATACGCAAGGGCAGCAGAATGCGTACCAACTCCGCCTATACCGTAACCAACTTCCGGCAATCCGTCATCATAAGCATAAAAATTTTCAAATTTTTGATGATAATATATGGTATCATTCCAGCGGAACATCTGCCTGTCAGATACGGTATCGGTTTTTAAAACTCCTTTCACCCGGAACCAGGTGGAATCTTCCATATCAGACTCATACACATAATCAAACGGTTTGGTATAGCTTATAAATTGCTCAGCATAAATATTTTCATTGTCATTTGTGACAGAATAGGGAGCCCCGTTGCCCCAAAGGTCAGAAATAAAAAACTGCCTGTCAACCTGTATCTCTGTTTCTCCGTTATTACGGTATTGGAACGTAATGGAATCACGCATCAGGAGTGAATCACGGGGAACAAAATGCTTCCAGGGGACGTGTTCATAATCCCTTAATAAAGAAGTAAAATTATGCGTAAACGCCACATCTTCTATCAGCGTATCATTCATTGAACGCTCCGTATCTAACCAGATGTAATCAAGGTTCCAGATATCGTTGTTGGAGTTAAACGACGGTTCAGGAGCATTGGCCACTGTTGAGCCGTAATTGAAAACCCTGAATTTAAACCCCTTTTTTAAAAATGCCGTATCTGTAATGGGGATTAGCACATAGTGAAATGTTGAATCTGTTTCTCCACCGGGAACCGACCATATATGTACCCAGGTGGTATCCGGCGTAGTGAACTCCAAAACCAGCGAATCCTTTCCCTCAGGCTCTTTTGCCCGCCCTCCTGCCTGATAGGCAAAGCTCAGGTAAATCGAGTCAGCAATATCATAACTCAAATCAATGGGTAAAGATGTCAAATAATCGGAAGGTTCGCCGGCAGAAGATAAAGCCCGTATATTTCCAATCGAGTCCGCAATATCCAGGCTAACCACACCGTACGACATTGGATTTAATGCCCATTGGTTATTGATAAAAGCATCTTTATCCAGCCACTTGTCCGCATCGGGAAATACGGTCATGACAGCAAAATCATCAAAAAAAGGCAATTCAAGGGTATCCATGCTTTTTGTATGCGTTTGTAAACATTCAGGATGTTTTTTAATGTGCTGTTTCAACGCAGGATTACCATCCAGCCCGATAAGCATTTCCTGTCCATACCCTGCAGCAACAAACAAAAACAAAATGATAACACTATTGATTATTTTCTTCATCATATTCCAGCATGTTCATACGTGAATCATTTTTCAACGAATCCGGTGATATTGAATCCAACAGCACAGAATCCGGAACGTATTCAGGGATTTTCATGGTATCTGTACTCAACCAGACATCCACAAAAGTACCCAGATTCACATGATTTATTGTATCAAACGGTGGATACTGTTTAAATATTTTAGATGAAAGTGTATCTTTTTTTGACGATACGGATTCATCATACAACACAGCTCCCACATTTAAAAACCTATCATTCAAGACGGTTGTTGCTGCATCAATGGTCAATCCTTCAACATTGGGGACATAGGTTTTATCATCACTTAACCCCTGCCCGAGCACTAAATCAACAGTATCACCCTTCAAAACCTCTATACCAGCTTTTACAATCTCCCCATTTATTTTCATGCGCAACACCACATTTTTCCCGATATCAGGAATATATTCAAGCCTCCCTGGTTGTAAACCATAGGCCTCAAGTATGGATCTGGCCTGTCTGAACGAAATATCATAAATATCAGGAAGTGGTACAGTCTCGGGTTGTTCTGCATTTTTTATAAGGTATATGCGCCTTCTAAATTTTACTTTTGAACCCGCGCGTGGATTTTGCTCTGCAATGGCTCCCAATTCTACATCATCAGAATAAACTGAATCCATAATTTCATAACGCAATCCTTTTTGACTGCATATATCTTTCACTTCCGCTTCATGCAAGCCTACAAGGGCTGGGACAGTCAAAACTTCACCATGGTCGGTGTAAACACGTAAAAACACCCATACACCTGTAAACAAAACTGCCACTATCAACAGTACCAGTAAAAAATTATACAGAAACAATTTACTGACAATAAACCTGAAAAACTTTTTCATTGATACACATTATATATATGGTGTAAAAATATTAAAATCTCCGTAGTTAACAATAAAATATTTTTGAGATTTCGCATTTTTTCCTTACCTTTGGTTTGAATTTTTTCAACAGAAACTTGTAACTTTTAAATATCTTAAACATTATGAGGAAAAAAATAGCACTAATACTCGCCGGAAGCGGTGTATATGATGGTTCTGAAATTCACGAAGCCACCATGGCCATGTACGCACTGGCCAAAAATGAAATCGATTATATGTGTTTTGCTCCTGACATCAAGCAGGCGCATGTCATCAACCACCTCACAGGTGAAGAAATGAATGAAACACGGAATGTCCTTGTTGAATCAGCCCGCCTGGCTCGCGGAGAGATAAAAGACATCAGGGAATTGGACGTTAATGATTATGATGGGATATTAATTCCCGGAGGTTTCGGAGCCGCTAAAAATCTCTCTGACTTTGCCTTTAAAGGCGATAACATGACCGTGCAACCCGATGTTGAAAAAGTCATTAAAGCATTCCACGACGCAAAAAAAACAATTGGGGCATTGTGCATTGCACCGACAATTATAGCCAAAGTCCTGGGGGCTAAAGTCACAATAGGAAACGATACTGAAACAGCACAGGCCATTGAAAACATGGGTGGAAAACATGAAAACAAAGAAACCACGGAAATAAGCGTTGATGTAAAAAATAAAGTGATTACAACCCCATGCTACATGCTGGCTACTTCACCGTATGAAGTCGGCGAAGGTGCAGAAGCGGCTGTTGAAGCCATGAAAGGAATGATGTAACCGTCACATTTATTAATGTTTTGAAAAAAAATAAATTGTAACTATTCAGGCAAATACATTTTTTACCGCCTGTTACCGCTGAGACGTAAAGACGCTGAGAAATGACGATAGCGAGAAGGCACGATAGGGCGATGTTATGATGTTACGATGTTACGACAGCATGAATTCACAATGGGGCGAGCTGGCGATGGAGTGATGGCATGATAAGGAGAAATATTCAGAACTCAGGAAAAAATAAAGCTATATCCCTTGAAATCTCATGCAATCGTGCTTTCGTGCTATCGTGACTTTGCGTCTCTCCGTCTCTGCGGTGAGGAGCTACTTTTGCTGATACTGATTAGTTACAATAAATTTTGTTTAGTACAATCTGACCATGTTTTATGAACAGCAATTGTTAATAACTTTTACTTGTCGTAATAATAATATCGTAATCAACTATATACCAAGTAGTTATAATGTTTTAAATTTTTTACAACAATGGCATAAATTAACAATACAGTTATTATAATTATACTATTGTTAGGTTACTATATATATATTAATGCCGAATCAATGACAATAACACTTCTGGTTATCATAAAACGCAACCTTTTTTAACACCACTACGTCTTAACTAATAAAGAACAAAGAAAAAACGATGAAACCTGATATGAACTAAAATGTTTTTTTCAACAAAAAATATTGCCCGCTTAATCCAAAAAACAAACAAACTGTTTTTTGCGATTGCCTTATGTTTAACTGTATTTTCCGTGTTTTCTTTGGTTTCTCTAAATACTTTGCACGCACAATCAGGGGTTTGTGATTCTGTGGTCCCTTATTTTGAAGCAGATTTATCGGCTGATCCAAACATGACATGGGAATCTCCTTCGGTTATCAGGCAAGGTTATTGTTGTGGGAACGGAGGTGTTGACAGATGTATTGAATTCAGTATTACCCTACATCCCGATGCTGTTGCTGTTATTTTTGATATCGCATCTGGCGCTGTTCCGGGAGGTTCTATGTTTTACCAAATTAACTGCGGACCACCAGTGGAAGTAGGTGAACCAGTGTGCTTAACCGGCGTAGGACCTCATACCCTGACATTTTGTAAACCCGGAAATAACGATAATACCTATTCTATTGTCTCCGTTCCTGAACCATCCTTTACAGGATTAGATGTTGCTACAGAAAATTGCTATTCGCAAATAACCGTTGAAGGGGCTATTGATGGTACAGTTACTTATGAAGATTTAACCGGTGGGGGAACTTACTTATCATACCTTTCATGTACAGATTGCTCTGACCCGTTGGTTATTCCCGATGATAGTTTCCCGGAATACGTGGATTACAGGGTTTGCGGTGATGCAGAAGCCGCCATTTGTATGGATTATCTGACCTATTGTGATACGGTGAGAATTTATTTTTATGATACTATTAATGCCGCTGTGTCCCCAGACCCATCTGAGTATTGTGATTATGAAGGCGGATTATTACTGCATGCTGATATATTTTCCGGAGTCCCACCGTATAATTTTGAATGGTACGATGATCATGATAGCACAGGTAATATAGTGGGAACAAACCAGGATTATTTTGCACCATCCCCCGGACCTTATTCTGTCGTAATTTATGACTCGCTATACCCACAATGTGAACCACTGGCCCTTAACCTTGATGTCATTGAACATCCACAACCCAATGTTTCAGTTGATCCGGCAAATCCATTCATTTGCATGGGAGATTCCGTCACATTAACGGCTTCCGGTGCTAACACATATATATGGTCTCCTGCAGAAGGCTTATCTCAAACAACAGGTGAAACAGTTATTGCATCACCCGATAGCACAACTACATACACTGTTGTCGGAACTGACACTAACGGCTGTACCAATGAAGACACCATACAACTGACCGTCAATCCTGTACCAACAGTTTACCTTGGTCCAGACCAAGTTCATTGTGATTACGACGTGCCCGTTACCATTGATGCCGGGGCCGGTTTCAATTACAACTGGAGTACTGGTGCAACATCACAAACCATTGACATTGCCACTACAGACAATTA
>JAYENB010000101.1:16376-18784 GCA_034721855.1 Bacteroidota bacterium | reverse complement strand
GTATTATATTTTATTTTTAATTTAAGCTTTGTGGCCTTTTAATTTTTGAAACTAAACCATCAATATGTTCAAATAAATGTGGTTTTATTTTATTCCACATAGGATCAAGAATAAAATCAATACCTTCTCTTCTGGCAAACTTTGCAGCAGGAACAAAATCACTATCACCTGATATCAGAATAATTTGGTCAACCTGTTTTTTTAATGTCATTGAAGCAATGTCCAGGCCGATTTTAATATCAACCATTTTCTGATTAAAATCAAATATTATATCTTCTTCTGTTAAATCTTCAATGGTAATTTTTTTCTCCAATAAGCTTTTAGTTATGTCAGGTTTTATTATCCACCGGTTTTTATCTTCTAAAATACCAAGCCTTAGTGCTACTTTCCTCTTTTTTTTCAGTTCATTCAAAAATTCACTTTGAAATTGGTTTTGCTCTGTTTTCGAAAAATCAATTATTTTTCCTGTTATTGGATTATAATGTTTTTTTTCATAAGGCGCACAATCATAATAAAAAATGCGATATAAATCAAATATTTCACCTTTTGCTTGAGTAAGATGATACAAACACATCTCCCATAAATCATTAGCCGTCTTTTTAGGGTCTAATTTTTTGATTCTGTTAATTGAACGATATCTTTTTAAGAAAAATCCACCGTCAACAAGAATTGCAGTTTTTTTTATCATGATAATATAGGTATAAAAAAGCCCTTAGGTTGGCATTCCCACTAAAAAATTCAAAACAATTACATTCACATTGAGAATACTTAACTAAGGGCACTATTTTTTTTAAAACATTCATATATATAACGCAAAGTAATAAAAATTGTTTTTAAATTCAAAAAATCACTTAAAACTGAAAATAAATAAACGGCTGAATTTCTGCTGACCTGAACTGGTAGAGTATGAACACGACAATCACAGCAACGAGTGCTTTCAGGTACCAGGGCATATCGATGAACCACTGAATGTACTTGTCTTTGAAGGATTTTGGCAGCCAGTGCACAATATACCCAAACAACATCAATGCAAAAATATACCCGTAAGATCCAAGAATTTCAGGAATTTGACGGAGTTGTTCCGCATCGAACAAGGTACCGATTCTGTTGATGATTTTGCCGGCAGCTTCCATGCTTTGTGCCCTGAAAAATATCCATGCAAAACTTACCAGGTTGAAGGTGATAAATACAGACAGAAAATGGGCCGCGAAAGTCTTTTTTTTCGGGGTTTTTCCAACAATCTGCACCCACAGTTTATGGATTGTCAGCCCGATGCCATGCAGTCCGCCCCAGATAACAAAACGCCAGGCAGCACCATGCCACAATCCACCCAGCAACATGGTTATCATCAGGTTGATGTAGGTCCGGGTTTTGCCTTTGCGGTTGCCGCCGAGAGGAATGTACAGGTAATCGCGCAGCCACGATGACAATGAAATATGCCATCGCCGCCAGAAATCCGTGATGCTTTCGGCCTTGTACGGCGAATTAAAGTTGAGCGGAATTCTGAATCCCAGTAACAAAGCTACACCAATGGCAATATCCGTGTATCCTGAAAAATCACAATAAATTTGCAAGCCATATCCATACACGCCCAGTAAATTTTCAAAACCTGTGTACAGGTCAGGATTGGCAAACACGCGGTCCACAAAATTGATGGAAATAAAATCCGATATGACCATCTTTTTTATCAGGCCATTGAGTATTAAAAACAGGGCTTTGCCAAAAGCCTGTTTTGAAAGTTGATATTTTTTGTACATTTGGGGTATAAAATCTGCTGCCCGTACAATTGGCCCGGCCACCAGTTGCGGAAAAAAGGATACGTAAAACCCGAAATCCACAATGTTTTTGACCGGTTTTGTTTTTTTCCTGTACACATCCATGGAGTAACTGATGGTCTGAAAGGTGAAAAACGATATCCCTACAGGTAAAATGATGGAAGATGCATCAAAACTGGTGCCGGCAAGTTGATTTGTCCAGTAACCCAGCAGGTCTATCACCTCATAATCGGTACTGAACACATCGTTGATGGTTTCTACCAGCAGATAGGCATACTTAAAATAAGCCAAAAGCCCCAGGTTCACAAACACGGACAATCCGACAAACAGCTTTTTCTTCCATTTCTCAGGCGATGAATATATCAATTGCCCGAGCGTGTAATCCACGATAGTGGAAAATATCAGTATGGTAAAAAAGTGACCCCCGGATTTCCAGTAAAAAAACAGGCTGAACAGAAACAAGTAAGTGTTGCGCAGGACATTTTTTTTATACACCAGGACATAAAACAATAGCAACAAAGCAAAAAACACCCAAAAATACATGTGGGTAAAAATCATGGGTTCCCGCGGATCGTATAAGAAAAAGTTTTTTATGAAATCCATTGTAATTATTCAGTCGTTAGTTAAGCTGTT
>JAYENB010000101.1:12529-16276 GCA_034721855.1 Bacteroidota bacterium | reverse complement strand
ACAATAGCAACAAAGCAAAAAACACCCAAAAATACATGTGGGTAAAAATCATGGGTTCCCGCGGATCGTATAAGAAAAAGTTTTTTATGAAATCCATTGTAATTATTCAGTCGTTAGTTAAGCTGTTTTAAATAATTATGGCTGTACTCGGCATAGCTCAAGCAAGCTTGGCTCTGCCCTCGTTTACACACAATTTGCCACAGATTACATAAATTTGCGCAGATTTTTATGTAAATGTGAATTTTATCTGTGATAATCTGTCTCTACTACGTTCCGCCGGACACGGTCTGTGCAATCTGTGGCAATTCCTTTTTTATAAATAAATAATGTTTCTGATTAATTTCCATCCATCTAATTCTTTGTTTCCTGTTCAATGTGTTGATTATATGCGCGTAAAAATGCGTTAAACATAAGATTGGCCTGCAGCGTGTATCCTTTTTTGTTAAAATGCAATTTATCATGCGCTGTAAGCCCTGCCCGGTACCACGACATGATGGCATTCAGCTCGCCCATGATATCGTAAAAATTCCACACCATAAACTGTTTTTCCCTGCCCAGGTTCAGTATCACGTCCGAAGCTTTTTCAGTGCTGTAATTCAGGTATTTACGATAACGGTAATTGTCTCCCGGTGTTACCCACAAAACAGCAGCATCGGGAGCTGCCCGTTGCAAACGTGTTAATAATTGACGGCAGTTGTTTTCAAATACGTCTTTATCAAATTTGTTGGTATAAGCATCGTTGGTTCCCAATGAGATGATGATGAGATCAGGTGCAATGCAGGATATTTCTTTTTCTAACAGAGGGCAACGCAACCAGGATTCCGTTTTTGCCCCATTGACACCTACAGAGTGATACACGATACCGGGATCATCGTTCATAAATTGAAATCCCCTTAACACAAATTCGCCCGGCACCCCTTGTTTTGAAATCAGAAGTTCCATGGTTTCCAGAGCTCTGTCAAAGCGGAATTCAGAAAAACCGGAATCGGGCCTGTGCTGTAAGGTGTAGGTTATAGTTGAATCTTTGGGCGTAATTTGCCAGGTGGCTGTATCCATATTGTGAAACACGCGTAACGTATTGTATGAATATGTCAGGTAGTTGTCTTCTTTAAAGTTGATGCGAATACCGGCTTTTTGGTCTGTTGTAGCTACGAGGTAACCAGCGAGTCCTAAAGGACAGATTTGTTCTTTTTCCACATTCTTGCATGTCTCCCAATCGCCGGTGTAGGATACTGAATAATTCCAGGGGTTATTTGAGTGAGCCATTTTTACCGGAAACACAAAGCCCCTGCCACCATTCAGCCCCCATGCCATTTTCTGAAATCGTTTGCGCAGGTGACCTGATACATAATCTGCCTGGATATGTGAATCCCCGATGTGAAGAATGTTGATTTTGCCTTTCCCCTGTAAAATTAGTTTGTCAAGTTTATTGAAAAACAATTCCGCCTGCTGATGGTCATTTAGAATGAGACCGTTGTCATCATAGGAGATAAACTCAAATTTTTCAACCTCAAAAGGATTAAGCTGAGCAATCAGCCTGACAGGCAAAAGCAAAGCCAATGCCAGCATGCAAATAATGAGATTGTTTATGTTATTCTTTGTCTTCACCGGGTTGATTTTTTTCTTTTCTGTAATTGTGATATTCCAGCATGATAGCATTATATAGCATGTTGCTGATGATACGGGAGCCTTCCAGATTAAAATGGGTAAAATCTTTTTTGGCAAGCGGCGGCTCAGCCCAAACCCAGCTTGGCATGGAATTTTCTCCGCCCATGGCTTCATACATATCCCAAAAAACCACATCGGCACGCATGGCGGCATTTTTCTGTGCATTACGGATTTTTTCAATGCAATCGTAACTGACATATTTTGTGCCCTTTTTAGTTGACATATCAGAAATGCCAATTACAACAATAGCCATGTCGGGATTCAGCCGTTTTAATACAGTGAGCTGATGATATACCCAGTTTTCGTAATATGAAAAATCATCCCTGTCTTTTTGCACGATGTTTACCCCAAACTGAAACAGCAAAAGCCTGGTGTTAAGCAGCCTGAACCACGAATGAAGGTAAGAGGATGATATTTTTGAAAATACGGTTCCGGCATTTCCCCTCAACGGCAAATTGTCAATGATAACTCCATTGCTGCTTTCGAGTGAAATGGCATATACATCAGGGGTATCATAACCTGTCATGTGAACTGAGAACTCATTGACAAGCGAATCGCAAAGCACAAAAGACTGAATGCCCTTAGCAGGACTGAGGCTGTCTGTTTTAATAACCGTATCATTGTTGTCTTTTATGGTAATCCTGACGTGGGCATTCAAATTTCCGTAATAAAGAATGGCATTGTCCCAGCGCTGTGCATTTCTGTAGCCCTGAAATGAATTTTCAAGCGTAAAAGAAGCTTCATGCAATACAGAATCGTTAGGAATGCTGTTATTCCAGGGAGGAGCATACCGAAAAATGGCCATGGCCGGGCCATAATTTTTGTGAACGATAAGGGTGTCTTTTTTTCCGAACAAGGTATGTCGTTCCCATGCATCTGAGGGGTTTACAAACCACGATAATTTCTGAGCCACAGGTTTGACAGCAAGGTATCCCGGGCCATTGCCACCAAAACTTTGCTGTAAACGTTGTCGCAGAAAACCGGAAATACGGTCGGTTTCAATTTGAGAATCACCGTAATGCATTATGCGTACCGGTTTAGTGCCACTTGCTGATGTTTCAAGTTCCCTGAAAAAACCATAAAGGTATTGCTTGCCTGATTCCGTAAATTCAAGCGGATATTCAGATGCAGCAAGTATTTCAGCATCCGCCCTAACTGTGTCCGCAATAGCAGAAGTATCGGCACGGGTGGTATCTACTTTCAATTGCCTTCTGATGATGTTGTCGATGTTGGCATATTCGATTTTTTTAGGGTGAAAAAATTCCCTTAACGATGGAAATGTCAATTCCACTGGTCCAATTTTTATGCCATCTTTCGGGAAAAAATAAGCAGCCACAGCAAGTATGATAAGCACGGCAAAAAGAAAACCCAGTATGTGTTTTGGTTTTATCATTTGTATCTACTCACCGCAAAGACGCAGACCCGTCTGTCGCCGGGCAAGGTTGCAAAGTTTTAAAATTTATGTATTGTAATGCAAGCATAAAGTATAATTTTTGACAATCGATTTTATTCATTTTTTTCATTTCTTAGCGTCTTGGCGTCGTAGCGGTAAATGTATGCCCCTGAATAGTTACTATCATTTGCTACCCTGCTGTTTTTTTATTTTGAGTTTTTGTCCCGGCCTGAGGTCATGAGGATTGATGTTGTTCCACCGCAATATATCCTGGTTGCTGATCCCAGGGTATTGTTTGGCGATTTGCCACGGATTATCTCCTAGTTGTACCGTGTATAAAATGTATGTGCCATGCTTCAGGGTTTCTGTTATGTTCTGTTTTTGTGATGTTTTACTGACTATTTCGCCTTCACGTGCCTGTTTTTCTGCAAAACTCATCGTTTCAAGTGCGGTATAGTGGCTTTTTTTGTCTTTAGAGACGTACACCACAATGGTTTGTCCTGCCCGGATAAAATTACCACGGATGTTATTCCAGTACCGGATGCTGGCAGCGGGAGTGTCAAACCATTCGGAGAGAAAACCGATGTTATCACCGCTTTTGATGGTGTATTGTACAGGAACATAGTCGCTGCCCGGTGTAAGTGTCTTTGTTTTTGGGATTGCCTTCTTGAAATAAAAACTATCCC
>JAYENB010000101.1:6173-12429 GCA_034721855.1 Bacteroidota bacterium | reverse complement strand
TCAAACCATTCGGAGAGAAAACCGATGTTATCACCGCTTTTGATGGTGTATTGTACAGGAACATAGTCGCTGCCCGGTGTAAGTGTCTTTGTTTTTGGGATTGCCTTCTTGAAATAAAAACTATCCCTGTAATGATAAATGGTATCCAGGTGTGTTAAAAATGCCTTCCTTGTACCATGGGGAAGAAACAAAGGCAAACTGGTTTGAGCTGATGCAGGAACAATGTTTTTTACATAGTGTGGATTTAACATCTCAAGAGACTGTTTATCAATCCCTGTAAGGTCAGCAACCTGCCCAAAGTGCAATGTGTCAATTATAAAAACAGTATCTTTTGGATTTTCCGTACCCACAACCACAGGAGATAAATCGAATTTCCCAGTGTTATGAAGCAGGATATTAAGAGCTGTAAAAGCATGATACGAATCAATTTCCGGTTCAGGCAACAAGGAAAACACTTCTCTAAATTTGTTGTTATTGCTTGTATTTTTCAGCGCTTTATGTACCCTGGCCGGACCACAAATCCATGCTGCCACCGCCAGGGGATATGTCTCAAATGAAGTATAAAAATTCTCCAGCATGTGTGCGGCTGCCCATGTGGATTTATCCGGCAAACGCCGTTCATCTATGTATTTATCAACCATGAGGCCATAAAGCCTTGCTGTGCTGTATTTGAATTTCCAGTTACCAACACCACCATTACCTGAAACATAATCAGGCGACATATCTGAAGAAACCAGGGGGAAATATGCCAGAGCCGGAGGAAGTGAATGCTTTTCGAATGCATGTCCATATTTTTCCAACAGGTGCTTTGCCCATCCAAGCATGACATTTGTTTCATCAGGATGTTCATACGCATAAAACACCAGGAAAGCCATTGTTTTTTCCTTGTTTACAATGGGTAAAGCAGTGCAGGAATCTTCCAACAGTGCTTTAATATCTGTGGGAAGAGTCCACACACGTGGAGAAAGCCCTTCCCCGTCATATGCTTTTTCACAGGGAATGTGTTCGGTGGCAGATGTTAACTGGCGTTCAAATTTTATACGTGTTTTAGAAGGTAAAGCGGGGTATAATGTTTGGGCATACAATGTTGTTGCCAAAACCGGCAGCAAAACAAGCATTAATGTTGCCCCTGCATATTTCATGGTTGCGCTGTGTTATATTTGTTCCAGCAAACGCTTCATGCTTACTTTTTCTTTCACCACCTTTTCAATGTTTTCAATTGATATTCTTTCCTGTTGCATGCTGTCACGTTCGCGTATTGTCACGGTATTATCTTCAAGACTCTGGTGGTCCACAGTGATGCAGTAAGGCGTACCTATGGCATCCTGACGGCGGTATCTGCGTCCTATGCTGTCCTTTTCTTCGTAATAGCAATTGAAATCATATTTGAGTTCATCCATGATTTTACGTGCAATTTCGGGCAAGCCGTCTTTTTTTACCAGTGGCAATACAGCTACCTTGTATGGAGCCAAGGGAGCCGGTATTTTCATGACAATACGGGTCTCTTTTTCAAGTTTCTCTTCTGTATAGGCAGCAGAAAGCATCATAAGGAAAGTACGGTCGAGGCCAATGGAAGTTTCCACGACATAAGGCACATAGCTTTCTCCCCGTTCATTGTCATAATACTGGATTTTCTTTCCGGACATTTCCTGGTGCCTGCTTAAATCAAAATCGGTGCGTGAGTGAATGCCTTCCAATTCCTTAAATCCAAAGGGAAAATTAAACTCAATATCGTAAGCTGCTGCAGCATAATGGGCCAGTTTATCGTGTTCGTGCAATCTGAACAATGCCTCATCGAATCCCAGGGCTTTATGCCAGTTCATGCGTTTATCACGCCAGTAAGGAAACCATTCTTTTTCAGTGCCGGGTTGCACAAAATATTCCATTTCCATTTGTTCAAATTCCCGCATGCGGAAAATAAACTGGCGGGCAACGATTTCGTTTCTGAAAGCTTTGCCGATTTGGGCTATGCCAAAAGGCAGGTTTTGCCGTCCTGTTTTTTGCACATTGAGGTAATTCACAAAAATCCCCTGGGCCGTTTCAGGACGCAGGTAAATTTTAGCACCATCAACGGACCCCAGCTTGGTATCAAACATCAGGTTAAATTGCCGCACATCCGTCCAGTTACGTGACCCGGACACAGGGTCAGCGATTTCTTCATCCAGTATGATTTGTTTGAGTTCTTCGAGGTTTTCGGATTTCAAAGCATCGACAAAACGTGAGCGAAGTTTTTCAATTTTCCCGAGGTATTTCACAACACGCGGATGGGTGCTGACAAATTTTTCTTCATCAAAATCATCGCCAAACCGTTTTCTGGCTTTGTTGATTTCTTTATCCACCTTTTTTTGGATTTTGTCAAGCTGTTCTTCAATAAGCTCATCAGCACGGTAACGTTTTTTGGAGTCTTTGTTGTCTATTAGGGGGTCGTTAAAGGCATCCACATGGCCGGATGCTTTCCATACTTTGGGGTGCATAAATATGGCAGAATCCAGCCCGACAATGCTTTCCTGCATCTTTACCATGGCATCCCACCAATATTGTTTTATATTGTTTTTCAATTCTACGCCGGTTTGGCCGTAGTCGTACACTGCACTCAATCCATCGTATATATCACTTGATTGAAAAATAAAGCCGTATTCTTTGGCATGTGAAATGATTTTACTGAAATTGTCTTGTGCCATCCTTATATTTATATTTTGAATTTAAGTGACAAAGTTAATATAATGGATTAAATTTCATCATTTTCATTTTTTCAAATATCAGGACAAGGAAAAGCCATTTATACCTCAACTCCCCAATTGATGAATTTATAATAATTTCGGAATGCAATCCAAAATAATATATATAAATTTCGGATTTGATTCCAAAATTATGAATATTTATTTGGATAATAAAATTGGGTTAACTATATTTGCACATAAAAAAGGTATGATTTTAAGAGCATTACAAAAAGTCATCGAAGGTAAGCTGTTTAAAGGAAAAGCAATTGTGATTCTGGGCCCTCGTCAGGTTGGGAAAACGACGCTTTTAAATCAACTTATTTCTGCCATCAACAAAGCATATATATTGCTTAATTGTGATGACCCTGAAGTAAGAATGTCGTTATCTAATGCCAACACCAAAGAACTTGAACTATTAATTGGAAATAAAAAACTTGTCCTGATAGATGAAGCACAACGCATCAAAAATGGCGGGCTTACTCTAAAACTTATAATAGACAATTTTAATGATGTTCAATTAATTGTCACTGGTTCATCCGCACTTGAGATTGGCAATGAAATTAACGAACCACTTACCGGACGTAAGTATGAATACAGACTTTTTCCTTTGAGTACAAAAGAATTAATTGAAGACAAAGGATTTCTCATGGCCAGACAGATACTTGAAAGCCGGTTAATATATGGTTCGTATCCGAATATTGTTACCAATGTTGGGGAAACAAAAGAGTTGCTTTATAATATTACAGACAGTTACTTGTTTAAAGATATATTGTCCATGGAAAATATTCATAAGCCGGCATTACTCGAAAAAATCCTGACAGCCTTGGCACTACAAATAGGACAGGAAGTATCTTTCAACGAAATTGCCCAGTTAACAGGGTCAGATTCAAAAACTGTTGAACGCTATGTTGAGTTGCTTGAAAAAACGTTTGTTATTTTCAGACTGCCTGCTTTGAGTCGTAATATGAGAAACGAGCTAAAGAAAAGTAAAAAGATTTATTTTTTTGACAATGGCATCAGGAATACCATAATAAGAACATTTAACCCGCTAAATTTACGGCAGGATGCAGGTGCTTTGTGGGAGAACTTTTTTGTAAGCGAAAAAGTAAAAAGCATACATTATCAAAGAACGTTTTCAAAATTATATTTTTGGCGAACAACTCAGCAGCAAAAAATTGATTTAATTGAAGAAAAAGACGGGATATTTGATTTATTTGAAATAAAATGGAGCAAAAAACGAAAAGTTAAATTTCCTGCTTCGTTTCTGAAAAACTATAACACTGAAAATAGCAATGTGGTAACACCAGAAAACTATTTTGAGTTTTTATAATACTCACTTATTATAGAACGCTGATGACGCTGATTGTTTATGATAAAAGAATGGGAATTAATCAGTCCGAAGACCGAAGACAGAAGTCGGAAGTAAAACATACATTCTTAAAGTAAAAATTAATTAACCTGATATCTTCCAGCTTCGGCCTTCCGACTTCGGACTTTATTTTAGAAAAACAAAATGCTACATTTTTTTTAGTTATTTATAAACTGCGAAACTTCAGTTTATAATTATCTTTGTTCATCATAATTACCTGCGTTATCCCAGTTGGATAAAAAGAAATCCAACGGGATAAATCTGCGTTCCATCGTTTTATAGGATACTGAGTAGTTACGAGCAATCAATGAAACTGCATTTTTTTCCCTTTATCCACGTTCACTTTCACAGCCCTGTCGCCACGGAAAACAGCTTCATACATTTTTTCGCCCTGATGACCATAATACACTACTTTGCCCTCTTTCATTCCGTTTTTGTAATTGATTTCTGATTTCAAACGTCCGTGACCGTACCATGTTTTCCATTCCCCATGCGGCTCGCCTTCGTCGTTGTATTCTTCCTGACGCACCAGGTCACCGTGTTCATTGTACATTTTCCAGGTACCTGTTTTCACCCCATGGTTGTATTCGCCTTCCATGCGTGTCTTCCCCTGCATTGAAAATTTCTTGTATTCCCCATGAAGAACAGGCTTTTTATCGTAATCATAAGCGTCAAAGTCTTCTTGTTTTTCTATGGCTTCCTGTGTATAATTTTCTATCAGTTGTTTTTTGCCATTGGGATACCAATAGGAGGCTTTACCGGAATACAGGCCGTTTTCGTAATTTACTTCTGCTTTTTTAACGCCTGTTTCATAATAACTTGTCCAGATCCCCTGCATCACGCCGCCTGTGTAATGTCCTTTCATTTTCAACTGACCATTTTCAAAATATTCTTTCCATTCGCCAATTTCTGTATCCATATCATATTGCCCTTCACGAAAAAGATTTCCGTTTTCATAGTAAATGGTATAATCACCATGTCGCAAATCATCTTTGTAGTTGATTTTTTTCCACACGGTGCCGTCATCATACCAGAATGTCCATTCGCCCTGCATTTTTCCCATCTCATAATGTCCCTGGTTGCCTTTATTTCCTGATGAACGATAATAAGTCCAGAGCCCGTGTTGCTTGTCATTTTTGAAGTATCCTTCAATGTCCGTGGTGGTGTCTCGATGAAACCATTTGGCTTCTCCTGATTTTTGACCATTATCAAAATACATGATGGTTTCCGTCTGCCCGTTTTTATAATATTTGGTTTGTTTGCCATGGCGTATTCCCATGTTGTAATTGGCAAGGTTACGCAGATTTCCGCTTTCGTAATAAAATTTCCATGTTCCCTGCTTTTTCTCATCTTTCAACATACCTTCCATCGCCAGGTTTCCATTGGGATACCACACTTTGTTTTCCCCGTTTTGATAGTTGAGGATGGATTTTTTATTGCCGTCTTTAAAAAATTCTGTCCAGGTGCCTGTACGTTCTCCAAATTCAAATTTTCCTTTGGCTGCAAGGGTCCCGTTTTCATGATAAAATTCCCATGTACCGTTTTCCAGCCCGTTTTTCACATTGCCTTCTTTGCGTTTTTTCCCATTTTCATAGTAATCAACAAAACGGCCGTTACCATCTGTTACAATTTGCTTGTCATCTTTATTCCATGCATTGATGTATTTCCGTGGTTCTGCATCAAAATTCAGGATGTAATGGATGTTGCCGTCAGGATAATAATAGGTCCAGGTACTGTCGCGCTGGTCATCTGAAAAATAGCCTTCTGTTTTGATGTTTCCGTTTTCATACCATTCGGTGTATGTTCCCATTTGTATGCCATCCCTGAAATTGCCTTCATTTTCTTTGTTGCCATTTTCGTAATAGTAAATTAATTTCCCGTTTACCACGCCTTCGTTATAATCCGTTTCCTGGATAAGTTGTCCATCTTTGTTGTAATACTTCCACCTGCCAAATTCAAGTCCAAGTTTCATCATGCCTTCACTTTGTACAGTGCCATCTTTATACTTGTATGTTTTATCCTGGTATTCCTGTGCAAAATTCAGCAATGGCAATAACATCAACCAAACAAAAATCAAATGCAGTTTTTTCATCTTTCTAGATAATAATTTGTACAAAACTAAATAAAAATACAGATTTCAAAGTATTTGTTGATAACAACGTAAAAA
>JAYENB010000101.1:0-6073 GCA_034721855.1 Bacteroidota bacterium | reverse complement strand
TCTACAAGACATGAAAAACCCCAATCTGCTTCTAATTCCGAATCAAATAAGGTGTTATCATATAGAATTGTAAGCTTCATAACATTCATCTTATTATTGACAACGATAAAAATACTAATTATAATATGAGTTTAGTTTAAAAAGTAAAAATAACAAAATTTCCCACCAAGCCACAAAGACACCAAGTTTCACAAAGTACTGGTATTCAATAAATTTAACTTTGTGATTTCTTTGTGTCTTAGCGGCTTTGGGGGATAAAATGACTTTTTAGACCGGCCTCATAATATTCTATAACAAAATCCGGAGTGCGGAAGGCAAAATTTCGACATTAAAATGCGTTCCTTTTATTAATTCGCCGTCAATTTCTGCAAAAAGTGGTTTATTCTCGTTAAATATTGCAAGTTTTGATGAACGATAAGAGCTCACGGTATTCAGTTTTTTCACTCTTCCATTGTATAATTTCGGCAAGTTGACAACAATTTTCCACACGGACATATCGTCATATACGGTTACATCAAGCAACCCGTCGTTTATCACGGCATGAGGTGTCTGACGCATACCACCACCACTGTATTTACCATTTCCAATACTGATACTGAACACTTTTTGCCGGATGTGCTTGTCATTGATAATCAGATTGAGTTCTTCTGCTTTGTATGAAAACAAACATCTTAACAAACTATACAGGTAAGTAATAGCAGCTCTGTTTCCACGTTCCTGGATGACATTGGTTCTATTCACCACTTCAGCATCAAAACCAAAACCAGCAATATTGACAAAATAACTGATATTTTCTTTTCCTTCGTACGTGTATCTCACTCTGCCAACATCCTGGAAATGTGTTTTATGCTTAAAAATCCTGTTCAATGCTTTATTGTAATTGCGTGGTAATTTGTAATAACGTGCCCAATCATTGCCTGTTCCTACAGGGATTATACCAAGGTTCACTTGTTCCGGAGGGACAATGTTTTGATGAAAAATACCATTTACCACCTCATTTAACGTCCCATCTCCACCTACGACAATGATTGTTTTGTACCCAAGTTGCAGTTCTTCGGAAATGATATTAAGCGCATGGCCAGACTGAGCTGTTAACATGGCCTTGTATTTCACTTCCCGCTTTTGCAGAATTTTTTCAATGCGCCTCCAGTCCTTTCCGGCCTTGCTGTTGCCAGCATTGGGATTTACTATGAATAAATAATTTCTTGTCATGTTAATCTTTATCCGGTGGCAAATTTGGCACAATGTTACTGTTTTTCTGTTTTCTTTAATAATTTTATGCAGATTTTTCTTTTAATTTGGACACTAAACGGGTCTGCTTTATCCTTAATCCCTGCAGCCCGCCGGCGCCGAATTACCCTGCTACCGGCTATGCCGTATTTTTTGCACTGCAGACAGAGTGACGGGGGAACTCCTGTTCTGCAGTATCGCAAAAAACGGTATAGACGGTGGGAGGTAGCAGGCAAAGGCGGAGATAATGTTTCTGAAAAGCAATGTTTTTCCTGCTGCCCAAAAAAATGTAACACATTATTAGCTATGAAATATAAGTAAGAACAAATAATTCTTGCTATTTTTGAGGTATGTTTTTCACAGACTCTAAGGGAGGTTGTGTAAAATAATTGCATCATAATAAATACATTGATATGACAAAAATCAAAAGCATAAAGACGATTCAGACTGAAATTGACGGCACTTCATTTCTATCGGAATACCTTGAATACAACGATGACAATGAACTGACACTCAGCATTAAGTACGATGCCGATGGAAACGTGATAGAAAAAATAGAGAACATCTATGAAGATGGCAAAAAAGTCACAGAAAAAAATCACATCTCCGAAGATGAACTGGCAGAAGAACACCATTTTGAATATGATACCGATGGGAAATTAAAAACAGAAAGAATCCACTATGCAGAAGGGTATTCAGCCATTAGGAATGTCATCAGGGATAAAAATAAGGGAGAACTCCGGATAGAGGAAGTAGATGAAAACGGGGAGATTGAAGAATACACCGTACAGCAATACGATGAAAACGATAAGATGACCGAAAAAGCGGAGTATGACCATCGCGGCAAGCTTGTCAGTGCTGTTAGGCTGACTTACAATGACAAAGGACAGGTTGTTGTGCAGGAAGAATACGAAAAGAAAATGAAAAAACCGGTACGCATCCGTGAATACTCCTACACTGAAAATGGCGATATTGAGAGTATGATAGTAAAAAACCACAAGCGTAAAGTCATTGACCGTTTTGTGCTTGAGTATGACGATAAAGGCCATTTGCTGAAGCAACAATCTGCACAGGCAGGTATTATTTCCCGGGAATATGAAGGCGATTTGCTAAAAAAAGAAACACATACCAACGCTGCAGGCAACATCATAGCTCAAACCGAGTATGACTACGATGAACATGGAAATGTCATCAAAGAATCAAACGACATGGTAAAGAAAACGTATGAGATTCAGTATTTTGATTGATAGGTGTTGTTGGATTGTTCGTATTTCAACCTCAAAATGTTGATAAGCTTTTCGGCAATTAGCCATGGGCGGGGCAGGTTTGAGTTACCGTCATCTGTCGGTACAGGTTTGGTGTTTGTGTTTTGGTGCTTGTATAAGGGGGACATCTGGTATAATTGCTATTAAAATGATAACATTTTATTTGGTTTTGATGAAAGGTTTTATTATTTTGTGCTGTAATTGGAAAGATGAGATGTATGGAAAGGGAAATTTTTTAAAAATTTGTGTTATGAAAAAAACAAAAGTAAAAAGTGTATTGATTTTATGTGTAATTGCTTTAATTTCATTAAAAGCTTATACCCAGGAAGATGCATTTTACAACCTTTGCGCAGCGGATAGTACCGAATGGAGCATCGGCATGAGAAGTTCCGTATCACCACCATGGGATGTTGAGGAAACATATTTTCTGAAGCTTTCAGGATATGAAGTGATCAATAGTGTAACTTATCACAAATTAATCCAGGTAGATGATTTTGGCGGTGAATACTTACAAGATTTTGCCTACCTGCGATTAGATGAAGACAGTGTTTTATATCTAAGAGATACCGATGGCGATGAAGAAATGATTTTTGATTATTCACTGGAGGTGGGTGATACGGTAAGATACTTTGATTTTTCTGTCCATGCCGGAGATATTATGTACTGGGATGAGATTGAGATAGGGTTGGATAGTACATTATGTGTTTTACAAGGAGTGTCATATATATCAATAAACGGAGAGGATAAAAAAGTGTGGCAAGTAACCGGTGGAAGGTGGGTCCAGAGCATTGGTTCAGATACCTGGATGTGGGACATCTATCAAACGCTGGTTGGTTATTCTACAGACTTGCTTTGTGTTTTTCATGATGGAGTTCAATTATACCAAAACCCGGAATTTGATTTTTGTACGGATACAAAAGAAGCTTTTTATAACCTTTATGCACGTAGCGGTACCGAATGGAGTATTGGCATGAGAAGTTCTGAATCACCACCAGGCAGTGTTGAAGAAATATATTATTTAAAATTATGGGGTCCGTTTTATGACAATAATGAACAAAAAACTTATCATAGAATTATGCAATTAGATGGTTTTGGCGGGGAATTCATACAAGACTATGCCTATTTACGTATGGATAATGAAGACAGTGTTTTATATCTCAGAGATACCGATGGCAATGAAGAAAAGATATTTGATTATTCGCTGGAAGTGGGAGATACGGTAAGATACTTTGATTTTTCTGTCCATGCCGGAGATATTATGTACTGGGAGGATGACAGTATTTTGTGTGAGCTTGAAGATATGTCAACAATGTCGTTAAATGAAGAAGATAAAACCGTGTGGGAAGTAACCGGGGGAAGGTGGGTACAAAGTATTGGCTCAGATACCTGGATGTGGGACATTTACCAGACTTTAACAGGTTATTCTACTAATTTGCTTTGTGTGTTTTTAAATGACGAAGAATTATATCATAATCCCGATTTTGAGTATTGTGACAGCACAACAAATATGAATTTTATTGATAAAAAAATTGGAATAAGGGTATATCCCAATCCTACCAATTCTGACATAATAATTGAAATGAACAATCCAGATTTTGTTGGTAAATCCTTTACCATATATAATTCAATTGGGATGGAGGTAAAAAAAGGGAGCCTCAATGCCAATAAAAATAAAATTAACATGACCGGAGTACAAAAAGGAATTTACTTTCTGAAAATCAATAATGAAGTACATAAAATCGTTAAAAAATAACATTATGAGAAAATTAATTGCCTTTTTATTATTTATAGCAAGCATCAATGCATATTGTTCAGAAACAATAAAGATTGACAAAAAGTATAATGCTGACGATGTTATAGACCTAACATCTTACCATTTTAAAATTTATGGTATTCAATTATTTGGGGATGTGGATTTATCAACGGAAAGTAGCTTAGTCAGAACCGTATTTTTTAGTACAGGCAATGAAATTGCTATGTTAAATGAATTTTACTATCCATTATATTTGAATGGGCAATATCAACTAAATGTCACCGAAGAAAATGTTTTTTGGAAAATGGTGTTTATCCAAAAGAAATTGGAATATATATTGATGACGCAACATTGCAACTTGATTCCATTAGATTGTTTGAAAGCGAAAAAGAATTAATGCAATATGACATCACAAGTTATGATTATAAAATTAATCAAAAAATACTTCAGTTAAACAGCAATTTAGAATCAGAGGGATATATATGGCGTTCAGATACAGCGGTTTGGAAAGAAAAAATGATTAGCAGGAATTATGATTATTTCGGTCATAATTCATACGCATATGAATACTATGCTTATGGTATCTATTCGCGCTTTATACCGGATACAAGAGAATACTTTAATTCTGCATTTATAAACCATTGGGATTGGCGTGAAAGGCATGGTGCAACAGATTCCACATCGCCTTATTGGGATGGCGATCCTGATGCATATTTTGAATATGCCATTGGGGACTCAATTCATGAACAAGGAAATGGCTGGATGACGAGAATACATTGTCAGCGTTGTAATTATGGTGCTCCATATGAAAGATGCGGAAGTGGGTGTTTCCTTTTTAGTCCAGTTAATGCAGTAGAGGCAAGAATGAATTTGTATTATAATCAACACCTTGATTACAACTTATCAGAACATGAGGCTATGGAATGCAACCCATATTCAAATAGGACTTGTTATAATGGTGGGTTTGTTTCGCAGGTTTTAAGATATATACGCGATTATGGAATAGTAAACGAAAGTTGTTTTCCTTATATAAATGATACATGCAGTTGTTCTAAAAAATGTACTGATCCCGAGCAAAAAGTGCAAATAGTTGGATATCAAAAATATTATTATTCTAATGATATAGATTCCCTTCGTAAGCAGCTGATAGAAAAAGGTCCAATGACCTTTGCATATGATGGTCATGCTACTTGTTTAGTGGGATATGGCACTATTTAGTGCTTGTCAATAGAGTCAGTGTCTGGGTCATAATGTTCGAGTTCAAGGCTTGCGAAGTATTGGCAACCAGGAGTTTACTGGCGTAAATGACTGGTTGTCAATGCGAGCGTAACGCAGAAATCGGACATTATGGACGGACACTATTTAGTTAATGCTGACCTACTGATGACAGAGAAATATTTTTGATGGTCAACATCAAAATCACCTCAAACGATGGCACGAGACACATATCCGCATGGTTTGTGGTTAAATTGCAGCAATAAATTTTCCTAATGGCTTTGTAGCCATTCGCTTTTCTGTTACGCCTTATGAATAATTTGAGTTTATGGTTGCCATCCAGGATTGCAGGCAAACCTATGAAAACACCATGGAGTTTATTCAATCACAGGATAGCCTGAATACCCCTGGCACGGAACAAAGTGATAACACCGACACCCCCGCCCCCAACCTCACCATCATTCCCAATCCCAACGCAGGAAATTTCACCGTAGAAGTGTATTGTGAGGCAGCAGGCAGTAAAATCAAAATCAACAACATCTACGGCCAGCCCGTCCGCACCATAAACCTTACGGATGATGGACAACAAAGTGTGCAGGTTTCCGGCCTT
>JAYENB010000100.1:8383-18804 GCA_034721855.1 Bacteroidota bacterium | reverse complement strand
CATAATTTCTTACCTTTGCCGTATGATTTACCCGGATAATTTTGAAGAGAAAATCGGATTTGATAAACTGAGAGACAAGTTAAATGGGGCGTGCCAAAGTGATGCCACGAAAAGGCTTGTGGATGAAATGAATTTTTCTACAGATGCCGGAGATATCAACAGAACGCTTGATTATACCGAAGAAAGCAAACAAATACTTTTGTTTCACGAAAATTTTCCCATCACGGGGTTTCCTGACATCAGCCAGCCACTGAAACGTTTGGATGACACAGAGTCGGTACTGAACGAATCCGAGTTTGATGCCATATATAAAACGCTTTACGTGCTGAACGCATGCCTCAGGTATGGCTCTAAACTCAATAAAGAAAAATTCCCTATCATAAGGGAAGAATTGGCTCACCTTAATTTTCCGGATTTTGTCAAAAATGAAATCCGCAGAATCTTCACCAGCAAAGGAAAAATCAAATCATCGGCCAGCAAGGAACTGGAAGCAGCCATCAACAAACAAAAAGACATTGAAACACAAATCACACGGGAGCTGGATAAGATCATGCAACAGGTGGCATCAAAAGGATGGACAGATGAAGACACTTCGGTAGCGGTAATTGATGGCTACAGAGCGATTCCGGTTTCCAGCACACATAAGCGAAAATTACACGGCATCATTGTGGGTGAATCGGCATCAGGGAAAACCGTGTACATTGAACCTGAACGCATCACGCAATACCATTACCAGTTAAAAAACCTGGAACACGACATACTCAAAGAAAAACAACGCATCCTAACAGCATTAACAGATAGCATCAGGGGGTATAAAGATGATATACAAGCGGCATCAGACATACTTGTCAGGATGGACTTTCACCGGAGCAAGGCCATACTTGCGTTGCAAATCAATGCCATAAAACCTGCCATAACTGCCAACGGGAATACCAAATTCCACAAAGCCAGGCATCCGGTGCTGGTACTCAACTACCTTAACCGCGACAAAGAAGTAGTCCCTTTTGACATTGAATTCAATGAGAAGCAATCCTTATTTGTCATATCCGGCCCCAATGCCGGCGGAAAAACTGTTTGCCTGCAGGCAGCAGGACTGATACAATATATGTTGCAATGCGGATTACAGGCTCCACTCGGTGGTAATTCGGAAATTAAAATCATCCACGACATTTTTCTTGACCTCGGCGATGACCAAAACTTAGAAAATGACTTAAGTACATACAGTTCTCATCTTCAGAACATGAAATTCATGCTTGAACATACCAGCGATAAAAGTATGATACTGATTGATGAATTTGGTAGCGGCACTGAGCCGGAAATGGGCGCTGCCATCGCTGAAGCCATGCTTCAGAATTTTGCAGATAATCGCACTACCGGGATCATTACCACACACTACGGGAACCTGAAACATTTTGCCAGCAATTATCCACGCTTAGAAAACGCTGCCATGCTCATTGACAATGAAACCATGACACCGCTTTACAAGTTGCAAACAGGCATTCCGGGGTCATCATACAGCTTTGATATTGCAAAACGCAGTGGCATTTCCGAACACATCATTGAGCTGGCACAACGAAAAACCGGCAAGGAAAAATTCAATTTCGATAAACACCTCAGGAAAGTCATTAAAGACAAAAAGTACTGGGAAAACAAACGCCTGGAGATTGACAAAAAAGAGCATAAACTGAACGCTGAAATTAACAGGCACTCCATTGCTTACCAGGGATTTGTGCGTCAGGAGAAAAAAATCCTTGAACAGGCAAAAGCCGAAGCGGAAAACATCATCCAATCGGCAAACAAAGAAATTGAAAACACGATACGGAAAATCAAACAGGCCAATGCTGAAAAAGAAAAAACCAGGGCAGCACGTCAACAATTAAAGGACAAAGAAAAGAAAATCTCACAGCAGGACATCACCACCAAAAAACCGGCAGAAATACGAAATTTCAAAAACAGCATAAGCCAACAAGCAAAACAAAAGAAACAACCAACAGCCACTCAAACAGACAAGGAAATCAGGATTGGCAACAAGGTTTACATCAAACATCTTGATAAATATGGCGAAGTGATGGATATTGGCGACAAAAATTATGTGGTCAACATCGGGAATCTTATCAGCAACATTGATAAAAGCAAGGTAACAAAAGCAAACAAACAACATCAAAGCACAAAGCAACAACAATCCTCAGTTAGCAGCCACTACATGAACCAGATCATGAACTTTCATTCCAACATTGATTTGCGTGGAATGCGGGTGGACGAAGCCATAAACAAACTTACTGCCTTTATTGACGAAGCAGAAGTATTGGGTGTAAAAGAAGTAAAAATACTGCATGGCAAAGGCAGTGGGATCCTCAGGCAGGCCATACGTGACCACTTATCAAGCCGCCAATCCGTTGAACATTTCGGCGATGAAGACATCCGTTTCGGCGGAGACGGGATTACGGTAGTGAGGTTCAGAGTATGAACTGATATAAATTCATTGTTGCAGATTATATATGACAATGTAAATATCTGCTTTGCGAAACCCTGTCTGCCCTTTGGCAGATTTGCGACTACTTTGCGTAGCGGTACTTTTAATTATTGTACAGCAAAGAGCCGCAAAGTAACAAACCTTCCTGATGGCAGCCAGGGAAACAAAAAGAGGCTTAACACTAAAATTTATTTTAAAATACAAGCAAAATTTAATTACCTTTGAAAAATAAACAAAATTAACACCTTCGTATCATGAAAAAACTAATGATTTTCATTTTTCTGTTTAGCATGTCATTTGCAGCCATATCACAAAACACATGTGCAACAGCCCCATTCCTTGATTTCCAGGATTACGGGACATGCGGCACGATGATACTCCATGATTTCGATTTATCAAACGCAACAGCTTCAGGCTATACCATCCCGCCCTGCATGGAAAACACGCAGGGAGCAAACGATTTGTGGTACAAATTCATCGTTCCTGCTAATGTTACGGAACTCAGTTTTCATGTGTTTAATTCAGACAATGTTCCTTTTCCTCCTGATATTTCAGTACCTGGGATGGCTGTTTATTCCGGTTTCTCATGTGCCGATTTGGAATTGCTGTCCTGTTTGGAATCTGATTCCCTAAGTGAGTTTAGCAACAGGGAAATACGCTGGGAACAAATAAACGGACTTACACAGGGTGACACCTTGTACTTGCAAGTATGGGATCAAAACGACATAGCTCACAAATTGTTTCTTGCCGTCAGTGAACGGATGTCAATGCAGGAAGATACATGCATGGGAGCAACACCTTTATACGATGGTATATGTAACATTTTAGGAAAAGCCGATAGTTTACCTGCTCCGGAAGATTGTGGCTGGACAGTATCTGACAATGAAGTTTTCTATCATTTTACGGTTGACAACGACGACGAGCAACCTTACACCATTAGTTTCACAAACATTCATTTGTTTGGTCATGAAAGTTCTCTACCATCTGATTTTTTTGTACAGGTAGCCGTTTATGCGTGGGATGGTGTAGATTGCACCGACATTGGCGGAAGTCCAAACAGTGATCCGCCAAACAATTCAGGTGCATATATGGGATGTGCCTCCGACAGCATTGATTTTAGTTTTTCTGCAAATTTACCGCCTGGGCAATATATCCTGGTTGCAGACGGGTACAGTTCTTTAGCCGGCAATGCTCTTTTTTATACTGATGCCGGACTAGGTCCTTTGACATCAGATTTACACATCGATAATGAACTTGCAGTGTATCCCAATCCATCCCCTGGGAAAGTGCACATTGAATCTGAAAAATACCAGCATTGTGCCATTTATTCAGCCATAGGAAAATTACTACAAACCTATGAGATCATGAATGGCAATCTGACCATAACCGGCCTCAAAACAGGGATGTATTTTATGCGTTTTTTCAATGAACAAGATTCTGAAATCAGAAAATTGGTAGTTTATTAAATAAACTATTGGGGGAGAATTTCATAAAACACACTGTTCGTACTCTTTAAAATGTTATTTTTGTGAACAAGTAAAAAGGAACATGACAACGAAAGATTACATATTGAGTAAAATTAAATCACAGAAAAAGGAACTTCTGAAATATGGGGTTACCAATATAGGCCTGTTTGGATCATTCTCCAGAAATGAACAAAGCGAAAACAGCGATATTGATATACTGATTGAATTTGAACCTGACAAAGAAAATTTTGATAATTATATGGCTGTTTATGATTTTGTCGAAAATTTATTCAAAAATTACCGTGTTGACATAGTCACAAAAAACGGACTTAGTCCTTATATTGGTCCAAAAATTCTAAATGAAGTACAATATGTCTAAAAATCCTGTTGAATATCTAAAGCATATCAATGATGAGAGTAATTACATACTTTCTGTAATACCTCCATCAACAACCAAAGATGAATTTTTACAGGATGAAACATTAAAGCGTGCAATAATTAGAAGCCTGGAAATTATTGGAGAAGCATCAAAAAATATTCCTGCTGATTTTAAAATAAAATGGAAAACGATAAAATGGAAAAATATGGCAGGTATGAGAGACAGGTTAATACATGATTATATGGGGGTAAATTATTCGATTGTGTGGGATGTCATAAAGAATAAGATCCCGGAATTGCAAAAGCAAATATCTGAAGTTATTGAAGCTGAAATTGATACATAAATTTACTTGCGGCTTTGATGTAATAAATAAAAACAGTCAGTTTTCCTCCAACCGCCAGATAATTTCAAACAGGAAAAAGTTATTCTACGTAAAAGATTTCATTTCTTCCCCAGCAACGTAAACATGTTGTTTTTATACGCCTCCACACCTGGCTGGTTGAATGGGTTAACACCCAACGCATAAGCGCTCATGCCACAGGCTTTTTCCAAGAAATACAACAATTCTCCCAGGTTATAAGCATCGTTTTTGTCAATGACAATGCGTGATACCGGCACATCACCATCCTTGTGGGCATGATAAGTGCCTGCTGCTGCCTGCTGATTGACGTAGGAAACCGGCTTGTCCGCGATGTAATTCAGCTTGTCACGATTGGCTTCATCGTGCGGGATGGTCAATGACTTGTCAGGCTTGCTGATCTCTAGAAAAGTCTCAAACATAAGTGGTGTGCCTTCCTGGATATACTGGCCCAGGGAATGCAGGTCTGTGGTTAAATTGATGCTAACAGGAAACAGCCCTTTTCCTGCTTTGCCTTCACTTTCTCCAAACAATTGCTTCCACCATTCAGCCACATAAGACAAGGCGGGTTGTGTATTGGTTAGTATTTCAACGTTTTTTTTCTTGTCCCACATCAATTTCCGGAAGGCTGCATACCTGAGTGCAGGATTTTTTCCCGGGAATTGTTCATATTCAATCTCCTCAGACATATCTTTTGCCCCTTCAACAAGGGCTTTTACATCCACACCTGCCACAGCCAAAGGAACAAGGCCTACGGGGGTAAATACCGAGTACCTCCCTCCCACATCATCCGGCACCACAAAGGACATTAACGATAACTCATCAGTTAGATTGCGCAATGCCCCTTTTTTAGCATCTGTAATGGCAATGATATGCCGTTTTAATTGCTCGCTTTTTCCCTGTTTTTTTAACAGGTCTGTCAACAATCGAAATGCAATGGCTGGTTCTGTGGTTGTCCCGGATTTACTGATGACAATGACACCAAAATTTTTGTTTTCCAAATAATGAAGCAAATCGGCATGGTAATCGGCATCCAGGTGGTGTCCGGCAAATAATATTTCAGGGGATGATTTTGAAAACGGCTTGCTAAGCGCCTGCAGTACAGCCCTGGCACCAAGATACGAGCCACCTATCCCTACACACACAACCACATCTTTATCCTGCATCAACGCAATGGCTTCATTGTAAGCACCGGGAATTGCTTTCAAGGCGGTTTTGGGCAAATCCACCCAGCCAAGAAAATCACTTCCCACACCAGAGCCATCATGCAATTTGAGATTATGTTCGTTCATCTTTTGCAGGTATGCCTCCCAGGTCTCTTCTGCAACCAGCTTTTCTATTGAATCGTTTTTATAATTAATCATAATATCCCAATTTTATTCACGCATGAAAATACAAAAATATCATCAAACAACAAAAGATATTTTATAACTAATATAGCGTTTCTTAATTAACAAAACTTGTCCGGTTTGGTAGAATGCACCTTTTTTATTCACAATATTTTTGTATCTTTCGAATCCATGTATGGCTACCTCAACCATATACCCAAACCGTTTCTGCTAAACCCCTGGAAACATCACCTCGGGTACATACAGGACAATATCTCTGCTTTACAAAAATTGCCCCTGGCAGATGTACGGCGGTATATGCTGGACATAGGCGATTCTGTGACGGATATTTACACCGAGAAATTATCTGTATCAGGCATTTGTTCTGAAATGTAAACGCATTTAAAGCATAAAGGCATATTTGAAAAAAATGCGTACCTGAGCTGGATAGAAACGGTATCAATGTATGAAGTTATTCCTGTTTCTGACAACTCAAGGTGGCTGATGCGCCAGGGAAACGACGAACGGTACATACATATTCATCAGGGAAAGATCAGTCCGCACAAATCCCGTTTCAAAAGCCAGCAAATAAAAACAGCTACAAAACCTTTACTATTGATTTACAAAGAATTGTAACGGATTTAAAATCTGAAGGTATTACTACTGTTGCCATGGAAAGCACAGAGGTTTACTGGATTACTTTATATTTGATGTTAGAAGAAGCAGGTATAGAACCGTGGTTAGTCAATGCCAAGCATGTCAAAAACGTAACCGGGCGCAAAAAAGATGACAGTGATGCTATCTGGATACAAAAGTTGCATGCTTATGGGCTTTTGCAAAAAAGTTTTCAGCCGGATGAGCATTATCGGCTATTGCGCACGTATGTTCGCCAGCGCAAAAATCTTATTACAGTAAGTTCGGATTCAGTAAGACGGATGCAAAAAGCAATGGAATTGATGAACATTAAATTGCATACAGTCATTAGTGATATTCTTGGAAAAACAGGTATGCAGATGATAAGTACTATTTTGGAAGGAGAAAGAAACCCTGAAATATTAGCCAACCTTACTGACCCAAGAATCAAAGCACCACGCGGAACTATTGTAAAATCCTTAAATGGAATTTGGAAAGAAGAATACTTATTTATGCTTCAACAGGCATATGATGAATATCTATTTTACGAAAAACAAATAAGGGATTGTGAAATAAAAATAAAACAACATTTGTTGAAACAGATAGCCATAATTCGACAAGGAGACATCAGTACTATCCCTTATGAAACTACAGAAGTAAAAAAAAAGGGTAAGAAAAACCAATTCCATTTTCCATTGACCCCTTATCTAAAAGAATTGACCGATGTTGATTTGTGTAAAATCCCGGGAATAAATGAAATTACTACCTTAGAATTCATATCAGAAACCGGTACGGATATGACTAAATGGACAAGTGTTAAACATTTTCCCGCATGGCTCAATCTTATACCGAATACAAAAATTACCGGGGGGTAAAATCATAAGCAGTAAAATGAAAAAAAAGAAAAATAAAGCCGGACAAAGCTTGAGAATGGCTGCATCCGGTTTATACAATAGTAAATCTCCATTAGGCGATGAATCCCGTAGAATGAGAGCTAAATTGGGTGGTAAAGGGGCAACAGTAGCGATGGCTCATAAACTATCACGAATTATTTATACAATGCTAAAACCCAAACCGAATATAAACCAGAAATTATTATAGGTGATCAAACAAAATTCAGGGAGCAAAAGATCAAACAAATAGAAAAACAACTCGAAAAGCTAAAAAGCGTGTCTTAGCTAAACTGTTTATTGTGAGCATATTAGAAAAGAGTTATATGAGAGCAATCTTAATTGATAATAAAAAAGGAATTGCCACAGATTGCATAATTTTGGCTGCACTCGGCATAGCTCAAGCAAGCTTGGCTCTGCCCTCGTTTGCACAAAATTTTCACAGATTACCACAGATAAAACTCACATTTATAGAAAAAATCTGCGCAAATTTATGTAATCTGTGGCAAATTTTATGCAACCAAGGGCAGAAGCAAATTAAAAAAATACTTGTGCATTATTCTGTAATTTTCTATTTTTACTCATTCAAACAAACCAAAACCTAAACGTATTATGACAAAAAAATCCGATAAAGACATAAACAAACGCATTGACAATGAGCTGAAGAAAAAAGAAATGCAAAAAAAATACGGCGCACAGTTTGGGGGTAGTTCTGACCTCCCGCCGGACATTGAAAGCGAATGGCTCAGCAACATTGAAAAATTCGAAGAACAGTTTGAAAATGCCAAACAAATAACTGTACACAAAAGGCTGGGAGAACCAACATTCAAAGCCGAAAGTGAATTATCAGACATACAATTGGCAAATGAGATTGAACGGCTTTACAAAATAATGGACAAAGAATATATTTCACTCGATGTGCTGTCAGAGGTTGACGACAGGGAGATTTACCGTTTCATCACAGAGGAGCTTTTTCAACAAGAAATTGATGACATGGACCTGCCAGGCACCTGGAGCTGTTTTATTTACGAAGAGTTCCATCCTGACGCAAAACTTGATATCGAATCGTCATTGGATTATTTCTTTCGCATGACCATGGCTAAGATGGAAAATATTGGGGGTAAAGGATATGACCTCCTGTACATTGACACCGATAATTACATGGATACTGCAGGAAATAAAATCCCCAAAAAGGAAATTGAAAAACGCATCAACACATTTTTAAAAGCCTACGATTCTTTTGAATTCATAAAACAGGAAATCACCGGGATCCAAATAAATGATAAAGAAAACGATGCGTTGGCAATTATGGATGTCAATTATAAGGCTTGGGTTGATAAGGGGAAAGTCAGCGAAAACTATCAGGGTAAAGCAAATTTCAGGCTACGACCATCTGAATATGGAGGCTGGAGCATTTACAGCATTGATATGCCGGGCTGGCAGGTTTAATAACAGATTGAAACTTTATAAACAAGCGCTAAACGTATCACCCCAAAAGCCTGGCATCAACAAAAAATTCTGCATCAAGCTGTATCTCATGGTCCTGTGTTATTACCCTGTCAGTAACAGTTTTAACCCTGAAGTTGATCACATCTTTTTTGATATAAGCTTCTATGTTATCATCCGTGCAGTTTAATTCCAGAACTTTACCAACATTATCCGGAATATTTTCCTTCCATGCCATCAACTTTTCATCAAGGCCATCAGCATCTATATAAACGTATATATCATTCAGAAACCTGAAATCGTTGTCAGAAGGTGATATTACTTCAAGCCTGAGCTTTTCCAGTATTATTTCTTCAATCTTATCTTTCCTGGTATCATGATTTTCAAATTCACTTTCGGAATTGGTGGTTATGTCAGGCGTCCACACGTCAAAAGGCATATTTATACCTACTGTGGATGGGATAGTTACCGTTTCCTGGTATTCCATATGAAATTGGGTAAACTCCTCCAATTTTTTACAGCCATGCAAAGCCAATAGCGGTATCAATGAGATTATCAATAAAAACCTCATTACAACCATAACAACACACATATTAAAATATTGTTCAACCCGGCAGTTGATTTACTTCCCGATACAAAAAGTTAACCAATCATATAACTTCTTTATTAACTGGAATGGCTCTATTAAACTACAATGTTGTTTCAAATATTTTGTTAATTTGCAAAATATTTTAATCAAAGTTATTGATATTTATCATTTGAATACCGAATAACGAAGTAAAATAAAATGAAATGTATAGTTTCAAAACATTAGGAAGAACAGCAAAAACAGAAAAAATATTAATGGACGCATATAAAAGTAATGAATTTGTAATTGACTATATGTTGGGAATCAAAAAAATGCCTGACGAACAACCGCAATATATTGGACGAGGGGATAAGAATGAGGCTATTTCATATGTTAATGGTTCGTGGACAATATGGAATAAGCCAGAAGGTGCTTTTGATTGGTTGTATGAATTTAAGCAGAATAGATTGAAAATGAATTATTAATTACTTTGCCTAATCGAGTAGGCTGCCCCGTTAGTAAAAACTGACGGGGAGAACCTATCACTACCTGTCCCGATGCATAACGGGATAAACGTACATACGGTTCACATAAACGGCGGTTTGTATAGCATACCAATACCGTTCTTTACCCCAGTATCGGCTTTTCATTACTTTACGAAAGGGCTGGCATCACAATAGAAACTTGCTACGCTTCGGATGGTTAATCCGCACAGTGGGACTTGCTACCTCAAAAAGGCGACGCACCCACCGGAAAAAAACACCTGTTTATTTTGGCTAAACAAATTAAATCCGTCTTCACTCCGTCTCCGTTCCACTTCGCCGGACAAGTTTTGTATTTTTCAACTTTTTGTTGCGGGATATTGAGCCTGCCGAAATAA
>JAYENB010000100.1:0-8283 GCA_034721855.1 Bacteroidota bacterium | reverse complement strand
AAAAAAACACCTGTTTATTTTGGCTAAACAAATTAAATCCGTCTTCACTCCGTCTCCGTTCCACTTCGCCGGACAAGTTTTGTATTTTTCAACTTTTTGTTGCGGGATATTGAGCCTGCCGAAATAAGCTTATAAACAGGTGGGCTCTACTCATGCAGAGCACACACAAATGGTCAAACTGCATGCGGGGTGATGAATAAATTTGGAAGTTTCGAAATTTTAATTAACTTTGGTATCGTTTGATACTGAAGTGCTTCGAAAACCCGCACGACAGTTTATCATCGAACGTTAAATGCAATTTAAAACAATGCCACAAACCAAACAAATATCCGAAACCCAAACAGAGAAGAATGTAGCAACCGGATGCCTGGCCACAGGCTCAAAAAACGGCTTCATTCGCTCAACCCCATTAGGTTCGTGTGTTGCGGTTATTGCTTACGATAAAACCACAAAAATTGGCGGAATTGCCCACATCATGCTTCCCGGCATATCACCAACAGAAGACAAGGCGGAGAAAAACAAATATGCCGAAAACGCTATTGAGAATTTGTTGGATGAGTTAAAAAAGTCAGGCAGCAAAAAAGCAAACATTGAAATCTGCCTGGTTGGCGGGGCAAATGTTCTGCGAAAAGGAAATGATACAACTGCTGATAACCTGATTTTTAGTATCTTTGAAATTATGGAACGGAAAAAGTTAAGCATAAAAAGAACATCTCTGGGCGGATACGAAAGACGCACTGCAAATTTGTATTTGCATTCGGGAATTGTTACTTTTACATTTGGAGATAAAAGCGAAGCGGAATTATTTAATTTTATTACCGGAAATACAGGAGAAATTAGTCATGAAAAAAGATACAGATAAAACCAAAGAACAACTTGCCATTGAGCTTGAAAAATTACGTAAACAAAGTAAAAAGCGTGAGAAAGAACTAAAAGCGGCCATCGAAACACTTGATGCAAACAACCAACAACTTCGGGCAACAGAACAGCAATTGAGGGCAGCAAACCAACAACTTGATGCAAGTAACAAGCAGACGCGAGCGAGCGAAACAAGAATGCGCAACCTGTTTAATGCCATGCAAGACCTGGTTTTTGAAATGGATTATAATGGCACATACTTAAACATAGCACCTACATCATCGCAGCTCTTGGTCAAACCTGCTGAAGAAGTAACAGGAAAAACACTACACGATGTTTTTCCCAAACAACAAGCCGATCCGTTCCTGCAATTTATTCAGAAATGCATTGATGAAAACAAAGCTGATAAAATAATCTATCCAATTAAGTTTGATAACAAAACAATATGGTTTGAAGGCAGAGCAAACCCAATAGGAAATAAGCGGGTACTTTATATTGCATCAGACATCACCGAGCGCAAGCATGCAAAGGAGAAACTGGAAGAAAGAGAAGAAAAATATCGGACAATATTCGAGTCTGCCAAAGATGCGATATTTATCATGCAGGAGGATAAATTCATTGACTGTAATGAAAAAACCCTGGAGATGTTCGGATGCGATCGAGAGGATATAATCGGCGAACCTCCATACGAGTTTTCACCGGAGAAACAGCCGAATGGAAGAGATTCGCGGGAAAAGGCGATAGAGAAAATAAACAAAGCTATAGAGGGAGAACCACAGTTATTTGAGTGGGTCCATACCACTAAAGATGGGGATCTATTCCATACTGAAGTCACTCTTAGTCGGTATATGATAAACGATGAGAGATTTGTCCTAGCGATAGTCCGGGATACCACCAAGCACAAGCAGGCAGAGGAAGCGTTGCGAGAGAGCGAGATGAAATTTCGTAACCTGTCTGAATCTACTATTACGGGAATCATGCTATATCAAAATGATTATTGGATATATGCAAATCCGGCGGCTGAGGAAGTAACCGGCTATACATTTGGTGAATTAAAACAAATGAAATTTTGGGAATTCACTGCTCCTGAATATGTTGATTTAATAAAAGAACGGGGTAAAGCACGACAGAAAGGTAAACATGCTCCCTCAGAATATGAGTTTAAAATTATTACAAAACAGGGAAAAGAAAAATGGGTTTTCCTGACAGGAAATACTACTGAACTCAAAAGTGGTAAAGCCGGCCTAATTACGGCTATTGACATTACCGAGCGAAAGCAGGCAGAAATTGAACTAACTTTAGCCAAAGCAAAAGCTGAAGAGAGCGAACGCTTAAAATCGGCTTTTCTGGCCAATATGAGCCATGAAATCCGTACGCCCATGAATGGCATTCTCGGATTTACCGAATTGTTGAAGGAGCCGCAACTAACAGGAGATGAAAAAGACGAATACATCCGGATTATTGAAAAAAACGGAACCCGCATGCTCAACACGATTAATGATATTGTTGATATATCCAAAATAGAAGCAGGACATGTTGAAGTGAGAAACACGGAACTATCGGTAAACAAGTTACTTGATGAGCAATATAACTTTTTTGTTAGGGAAACCACGGAAAAAGGGCTTGAACTCAATTATTCCCCTTCACTACCAGATAATGAATCACGTATTATTACTGACCAATACAAATTGGAAGGGATACTGACCAACCTGATTAAAAATGCCATTAAATACACCGAAACCGGAAGCATTACGTTTGGTTATTCAACAAAATCCCTTAAAGGAAAGGATGTTTTTGAATTTTATGTAAAAGACACAGGCATAGGAATTCCGGCAGAAAGAATTGATGCCATTTTTAATCGCTTTGAACAAGCTGACATTGAAGACACAAAAGTTTATGAAGGTTCGGGGCTGGGCCTTGCCATTACGAAATCTTATGTTGAAATGCTGGGCGGAGAGATTGTGGTAAACTCAAAAGAAGGCTCTGGCTCCACATTCACTTTTAACATTCCGTACAATAAGAAAAGTTCTAAGGAAAACAGTTCAAAGAAAAACAGTGAGGAAGAATCAGGAGTATCCTTGAAGAATTTATCGGTAATTGTTGCCGAAGATGATGAAACCAGCAGAATGTTTTTTGAAACAATTCTTGAAAATCACGTTAAACGCATAACATATACCATCACCGGAAAAGAAACGATAGAAAAATGCCGGGAGAACCCGGATACGGATATTATTCTTATGGATATAAAAATGCACGATATCAACGGTTATGATGCCACCCGCGAGATTCGAAAAATTAATAAGGATGTAACAATAATTGCACAAACAGCTCATGCGTTAGAGGGCGACAAAGATAAAGCTCTTGAAGCCGGCTGCGACGATTATATTGCAAAACCAATAGAAAAAGAAATACTTTTTGAAAAGATAAGGGCGTGTTTGAATAAAAAAAGCATTTAGTGCTTGTAAGGAAATAATATTTACAATTTATTAAAATAATTATTATCTTTGTTGCATGAGAAATTCAGAAATAAAGATACAGGAGAGAATAAATTATTTGCTGCCCGTTTTAAACGAGAGGCAGCGGCGTATATATTTGGCAACTGAAGCCAAGACTTATGGTTATGGTGGGGTCTCGCTTGTTTCAAGATTATCCAATATCTCCCGTCCAACGATAACACAAGGAGCCAAGGATATTGGTTCAACAATTGAATCTTTGCCACGCAGCCGCAAGTCAGGAGGGGGGAGAAAACCGGTTCATGAAAAGTATAAAGGGATATTGAAAGATTTAGAATCATTGATTGAACCACTGACAATTGGTGACCCAATGTCCCCCTTGAGATGGACAGTCAAAAGCACGAGAAACCTATCGGAAGAACTTCAAGCAATGGGGTACAAGGTGAGCCACACGGCAGTTTCCGATATGTTAAAATTATTAAATTACAGTTTGCAATCTACCAGAAAAAGGCACGAGGGTGGGACGCACCCGGATAGGAACAGGCAGTTTGAATACATAAATGGGAGTTGTGAACGCCATATTCGAACAGCTCAGCCAGTCATTTCAGTGGACACGAAGAAAAAAGAACAAATTGGTAACTACAAGAACCCCGGGAAGTCGCTTCAAAAAGCAAAGCAACCTACAGAGGTTGAAGTATATGATTTCGCTAAAGATAAAGCCGTTCCATTCGGGGTATATGATTTAAAAGTAAATGAAGGTTTTGTAAATGTCGGCATCAATTATGACACTTCTGCTTTTGCTGTTGAGAGTATCAGACGCTGGTGGTACAATATGGGCAGGGAAAAGTACCAGTCTTCCACCAGTCTTCTGATAACAGCAGATGGAGGTGGAAGCAACGGGTATAGGCGGAAGCTTTGGAAAACAGAACTGCAAAAATTTGCAAATGAGACCGGCCTATCAATAAATGTATGTCATTTTCCACCTGGCACAAGCAAGTGGAATAAGATAGAACACCGTTTGTGTTCTCATATAACTATGAATTGGCAGGGAAAGCCTTTAGAGAGTTACGAAACAGTAGTAAACTTGATCAGTTCAACAAAAACCCGAAAAGGACTCAGGGTAAAAGCAATTTTAGACGAGAACGTGTATGAGAAGGGGATAAAAGTGCCTGACAAAGAGCTTGAGAGTATTAATATTTTTAGGCATGCATTCCATGGCGATTGGAATTATACCATTAAACCTATCATTGCATAGATGTAATATTTATTTCCTGACAAGCACTAAACAAATTCAAATGATGAAAAATCAAACCTGTACCGACGAATGACGGTAATTCAAAACAATATGACCTGAAAGATAAAACTTTTCTATTTGCAATATCTGCTAACACAATATCAGACAATCGTCTGGAAGCACACTCCCTCTATGCTTAAATCAAATTTGACACGTTTTGCTTCCGGTCAATTTTTTTGATCAGGCCACACAACACTTTCCCGGGGCCAATTTCCACAAATTCATCCGCCCCATCAGCAATCATGGCCTGTACTGACTGTGTCCACATAACCGGGCTTGTAAGCTGGGCAATCAAATTTTCCCGTATTTCATCCGGATTGGTATGTGGTTTGGCATCCACATTCTGATAGACAGGGCACAAGCCTTTGTTAAAATCAGTTTCATTGATTGCTTGGGCAAGTTCTTCCCTGGCAGACTCCATTAGGGGTGAATGAAAAGCGCCCCCCACAGCCAATGGCAATGCACGCTTGGCTCCTGCTTCTTTGGCTTTTTCAATGGCTTTTTCAACCCCAGCCAGTGATCCTGATATAACAACCTGACCAGGGCTGTTGTAATTGGCAGGAATGACAATATCATCAATATCCTTACAGATGGATTCAACTTTATCATCCTCCATACCAAGAATGGCAGCCATTGTGGAACGTTCTTTCTCGCAGGCTTTCTGCATAGCCATGGCACGTTTAAACACAAGCCTGAGACCATCTTCAAATGTCAGGGTTTGATTGGCTACCAACGCAGAAAATTCACCAAGTGAATGCCCTGCAACCATGTCAGGTTTAAAATCTTTACCCATTGTCATTACACGAATGACCGAATGCAGAAAAATAGCCGGTTGGGTTACTTTGGTTTGTTTCAAATCCTCAGGTGTTCCGTCAAACATAATATCTGTGATGTTAAATCCGAGGGTTTTATTGGCTTCTTCAAACCTGTTTTTGGCTTCCGGATAATTTTCATACAAATCCTTTGCCATACCTGGAAACTGAGCTCCCTGTCCGGGAAATACAAATGCTTTCATAATATTATTGTTTTTTTAGATTTTATAACAAATCTGTGCCTACCAACTGCAAAAATTCTTTGCGTGTAGGTTCTTTTAAAAACGCTCCTGTAAAATCAGATGTTGTGGTTACCGAATTTTGTTTTTGTACTCCACGCATTTGCATACATAAATGTTTGGCTTCGATGACCACACCAACCCCAAGTGGATTCAGTGTGTTTTGAATGCATTCTTTGATTTGTAAAGTCAACCGTTCCTGTATCTGGAGACGTCTTGAGTAGGCCTCAACCACACGGGCAATTTTACTCAATCCGGTGATATAATACCGTGGGATATAAGCAACATGAGCTTTGCCAATAAAAGGCAACATATGATGCTCACACATACTGAAAATATCAATGTCTTTTACCAATACCATTTGCTGGTAATTTTCTTTAAAGCGTGCTGATTTTAGAATCTCTTCAGGGTCCATGTTATATCCCTGCACCAAAAATTGCATGGCTTTGGCTACACGCATGGGGGTATCTTTCAGACCATCCCTTTCAGGATTTTCTCCCAACAAATCAAGTATCTCTCTGTAATGAGCTTCAAGGCGGTTGGTAACATCTCCATCATAATTATCTGTTCTGACAAATCCACCTTTATCTGCATTATTAATTGTGAATTCCATAAGTTTTGACTATTTTTAGATTTGCAAAGAAACAAATTTTTAAACAAATTATACATGTTTTTATGACGAACAAAACCCTGCTTATTATCCCCACTTACACAGAGGCTCGGATGCTACTCGAAAAACCAAACATCACAGTTTCTCAGCATTCCTTTTACAAACCGGATGATTTGTCAGCTAACATACTGATCTCAGGGCCGGGATTACCTGCAAGCATGATGTCGATGGCCTTGCATCTTGAAAATAACCCCGGATATCATCTCATCATCATGGCAGGACTGGCAGGAAGCTATTCATCGAAAATAAAACCAGGAGAACTGGTGTGTGTTGAAGCAGAAAAAACTGCAGACATCGGATTTCTCGACAAAGAAAAGTTTCATTCACTCGCATCAGAAGAAGATTGGAAATCATTTTACCACAATGGTGTACTTATCAACACATTTCAAACCCTAATGCATGAAACCGGGTTAAAAAATGTCAGTTCCAATACCGTGAATGTTACCAACTTTAACATCCAGGGGAAACCTGATGCAGACATTGAAAACATGGAAGGTGCCGGATTTTTCATGCTGGCACAGGAAAAAACAATTCCTTTTCTTGAAATCAGAGCCATTTCAAATTATGTCAGTGAACGTGACAAAAGCAAATGGGAAACGGAAACGGCATTGACAAACCTGCATGCATATTTAATGGATTACCTGGCCCGGATAAACCGCCCGCCTGCCGGACGAGCAGGGGAAACTCAAAATCCAAAAAACAAACCTGTACCGACGAATGACGGTAATGCAAAATAAATGGTATGAATAAATTAACACTTGGCATTTCATCCTGTCCGAACGACACATTTATGTTCGGCAACTTACTGAACAACAGAAAGTTTAAATTTGACTTGCGCATTGAAGACATTGAGACACTCAACGCCATGGCATATCGTGAAGAAACTGATATTACCAAACTGAGCTTTCATGCATGGCTAAAATTACAGGACAAATACCAATTGCTTAACAGCGGCGGAGCCCTGGGTAAAAACTGTGGTCCCATCCTGGTGTCAAAGCACAAAGCTTATCCCGACGAAATCCATGATATGACCATCGCTATCCCCGGCGACATGACTACAGCCAACTTGCTGCTTTCCATATTTTATCCGGACATTAAATGCAAAAAGCCATATTTATTTTCAGACATTGAAGAAGCCATTATGGATAAGGAAGTTGATGCCGGTCTGATCATCCACGAAAACCGTTTCACATATCAACAAAAAGGCCTGAACAAAATCGTTGACCTTGGCGAATTGTGGGAAAAGACTTATCATGTTCCTACACCACTCGGAGGGATTGCCATTCACCGTCGCATCAAGCAATCAACTGCTACAAACATTGATAAAGCATTGCATGACAGTATTGTTCAGGCTTTTGACAAACCTGAATCCGTGATGCCTTTTGTAAAACAACATGCCCAGGCGATGGATATAGGTGTTATGAAAAAACACATTGGTTTGTATGTCAACCATTATTCGCTTGGAAATGATGACGCTTACAGGAAATCCATCCGCAAACTGTCAGACATTGCACAACAACATGGTTTAATCCCGTCAGCACATCAAAATTCGTTTGTAAAACACTGGTAAAAAAACCATTATCTTCAAGTCTAAAAAACAGAGTAATAAATTGAATATCGAATATCGATTAACGAATAATGATTTATCCCGCTGGATGTCTATCCTACGGGATTTAAGAAGTTGAAAATATGAACAAATATGATTTAGAAGAACGATTGATAGATTTTTCAGTTTTTGTAAAAAGTATTGAAACTGCACAGAAAAATCATAAATAATTCGATCAAAAATAAACCCCGTAGGATTCAGCCATTTGGCTGTATATAAATCTATGGTCTGAATATCCAACGGGGTAAAACAAAAATCGTTAACCAATGTGGCTCTATTAAAAAACATTGTTGTTTCAAATATTTTGTTAATTTGCAAAATATTTTAATCAAAGTTATTGATATTTTTTTT
>JAYENB010000099.1:0-18950 GCA_034721855.1 Bacteroidota bacterium | reverse complement strand
ACACATTGGGATTTGGGTATTGATTAGGTCAATTAGGTCAATTAGGTCAATTAGAAATTATAAAAATGTCTGAACTAAGAAATTGATGTTAAATAAATATACTGTGAATGGTTACGATTTATTTAAATGTTTATTGATCCGTCTTCGCTCTGCTACGCCGGACACGGTCCCGTCTTCGCCGGACAAGTTATATTAATTAAAGAACGAACTACTAGTGTGCTTCCAGCCAGTTTTTGCCGGTTCCCAGTTCAACGGTAAGTGGCACCGACAAGTGCACAGCGTTTTCCATTTCATATTTCACAATCTCAGCCAGTTTGTCTTTTTCATCAACAGGGCATTCAAAATTCAGTTCATCATGCACCTGTAGATTCATTCTTGCTTTAAGCCCTTCATCAATGATGCGGTTGTAAATATTTATCATGGCTACTTTGATGATATCAGCCGCCGACCCCTGCAATGGTGCATTGATGGCATTGCGTTCTGCCATGCCACGAACGGTTGCATTACGTGAATCGATATCGGGCAAATAGCGTTTTCTGCCCATAAGGGTTTCAACATAACCGTTGTCCCTGGCTTTCTCAATGCTTTTGTCCATGTATTTTTTTACGACAGGGAAATTTTCAAAATACTCATCTATCAGTGTTTTGGCTTCTTTGCGGGGGATATTCAAACGCTGGGATAAACCAAAAGCAGAAATGCCGTATATGATACCAAAATTGGCTGTTTTTGCTTTAGAGCGTTCCGTTCCGGAAACATCACGGATGTCTTTTTTGAAAATTTTGGCAGCCGTAGCCGCATGGACATCTTCGTTGTTCTTAAATGCCGCTTTCATGTGTTCATCGCCACTCATGTGTGCCATCAGCCTTAGTTCAATCTGAGAATAATCTGCAGATAAGAACAGGTAATCATCGTTGGTAGCGCAAAAAGCCTTGCGGATTTCTCGACCCCGTTCTTCCCGTATAGGTATGTTTTGCAGGTTGGGGTTGTTTGAACTGAGCCTGCCTGTGGCTGCCACGGTTTGATTGAAGGACGTATGTATTCTGCCTGTTTTTTCATTGATAAGTTTAGGCAAAGCTTCCACATAGGTGGATAACAATTTTTTTACTGAGCGGTATTCAAGTATTTTCTGAATTACGGGATGTTTGTCACTCAGTTTTTGCAATGTTTCTTCAGATGTTGAATATTGTTTGGTTTTGGTTTTTGGCGGTTTATCGGTAATTTTCAATTTGTCAAATAGCACCTCTCCCAATTGTTTTGGTGAATTGATGTTAAATTCCTGACCTGACATCTCGTATATATCGTTTTCTATCGCATTTAATTCTTTTTTGAGTTTGTCTGTCAGTTTTTCAAGTTGTTTGGTATCCAGATGCACGCCCACAAATTCCATGTCTGAAAGCACATAAACCAGTGGCATTTCCACATCATAAAACAAATCATCCAGTTTTTCTTTTTTTAGCTGTGGTTCCAATGTTTCTTTCAGTTGCAACGTGATGTCAGCATCTTCGGCAGCATAATCTTTTACCTTTTCAACAGGGATATCCGTAATCTTTTTTTGATTTTTGCCTTTTTTTCCAATCAGGCTCTCCAGTGAAATGGGCTGATAGTTTAACAGTGTATCAGCCATATAATCCATGTTATGCCTGAGTTCGGGATGTAGCAAATAATGAGCAATCATGGTATCAAACAAGCGACCTTTTACATCAATTCCGTATTGCCTCATCATCAGAATATCATATTTGATGTTCTGCCCGATTTTCATCTTATCTGTATCTTCAAGCACACCCTTGAATTCAGCGGTCACTTTCTTTTTATCATCTTCATCCTCCGGCATCATCACGTACCAGGCTTTGCCTCTTTTGGCAGAAAATGACATGCCTGATAGTTTCGCTTTATGCGGATTTACACCTGTTGTTTCGGTATCAAAAGCAAAGGCATCTACCTTGTTCAGAAACTTAATGAGTTCTTTTCGCAGGTAGGCTGTGTCTGCCAGGATATATTCCGGTTTTTCGGTTTCAATGTTCTGTTTACCTGATGCATCAGAAGCATCTTGTTTTTCCTGTTCGTTGTTATCACCAAACAATGTTTGTTGAGCGAAAGTTGGTTTGGCAGGTTCTCCAAATAAGCGCTGGGAAAGCGCATTAAACTCCAGTTCATCAAAAAGGGATTTCAGTTTATCTTTATCGGGTTTCGTGTATTTTAAATCCCCCAGGTCAATATCCAACGGCACATCACGGTCAATGGTAACCAGCTTTTTTGACAACACTATTTGGTCTTTGTTGTCTTCAATTTTCTCTTTCTGTTTGCCTTTGAGCTTATCGGTATTGTTAAGCAAATTTTCCACCGAGCCGAATTCCGATATCAGTTTTTGGGACGTTTTCTCTCCAACCCCAGGTGCGCCAGGGACATTATCTGAGCTGTCACCCCACAAAGCAAGAATATCAATTACCTGATCAGTTGATTTGATATTGAATTTTTTTAACACATCCAGCGTTTTCAGTACCATGTTGGCATTTTGCCCTGCACGGCGCGGCTTGTACATGTAAATTTTATCATCCACAAGTTGCATGTAGTCTTTATCAGATGTCATCATATAGACTTCAAAATCCTGTTTGGCAGCAGTTTTCGACATAGTACCAATGACATCATCGGCTTCATACCCTTCTTTTTCAACCACATTGATGTTATATGCGTCCAGGATTTTCTTGATGTAAGGCACGGCTTTTTTGATGTCTTCAGGTGTTGCTTCCCTTTGAATTTTATAATCCGGATACATTTCATTTCTAAAAGTAGGCCCGGGGGGGTCAAACACCACAGCGATGTGTGAAAATTCCTCTTTTCTCAAAACCTCTTCAAGGGTATTGACAAAACCAAAAATGGCGGATGTATTCAGGCCTTTTGAATTCACTCTGGGATTGCGAATAAAAGCGTAATAACTCCGGAATATCAAGGCATAAGCATCAAGTAAAAATATTTTATGGGCCATAATTATAGCAGTTTCTTCAAAAATAGTAATAATCCCTGTAAAACTTACAAAAAACATGGTTTTTCACCACATAACACATACCGTGCAACCTGCGAAATCAGCCCACATTAAAAATGCTACAAAATATATTACATTTGCTGTCTCATGCCTGCATGCTTTTCAGACATACTCAATTATTTTCTTGATGCTGTGACAGCCACACTTTTACAAGTGCTTATATTATTTGGCCCCTTACTTGTTCTGGCGTTTTTGATGCATCAGGTTTCCCGGCAGGTGGAAAAACACAGCATCAGACTAATGGGACTTAGGGGATATTTGTATACTTTCGGCTGGCTGGGAACTGCCGTCCATGAAACAGGTCATGCGTTTTTCTGCCTGGTCTTCGGACACAAAATTACCGGCATGAAACTATTTTCGCCTGATCATGAGAATGGCACACTGGGTTATGTTAATCACAGCTACAACCGTAGAAATCCATACCATAACATCGGCAACTTTTTTATTGGCATTAGTCCGGTAATTTTCGGATCACTTTTGCTTTACGGCCTTGTGTGGCTATTGTTTGATGTCAGGTTAAATCAAATTTCCGGTGATAAAATCATGCCTGAAAACTTTTCAAATGTGGATACAATCCTGGCAACCTTTCAGGCAATTTGGACAGGTGTTGTTGATTTTGTTTCTGAGATAAAGCAAAATTCAGACAATGCCTGGTGGAAAGTGCTTATCCTGATTTATGTTTTATTTGCTTCCGGCAGTGCTGTTTCAATGAGCAAAGCGGATATTGCAGGTGCATTTTCTGGCTTTAAATATATCCTGATTTTGATGTTTTTAATTAACCTGGTTTGCCTGAGCATCAAAGATTTTACCGGTATCATTATCTCAGAAATGTCAAGCACTTTATCCGCTTTTTATTTCCTTGTGATTATATCATTGATCATCAACAGTTTGTTTTTGCTCTTTTTATTTTTTGTCAGGAAATTGGTAACTAATCAGTATCAGCAAAAGTAGCTCGTCACCGCAAAGTCGCAAAAGCACGATAGCACGATAGCATGAGATGTAAAGGGATAATCTTTTAGTGTTTTATATGTCCTTATTTTTTCCATATCAAACCTTCCATCACGCTATCATTCTTTCGTGCATTCATGCTATCGTGCCATCGTTTTAAATGCGTCTGATTAGTTAAGTTTTTTTTATTTTAGCACTGAGTAGTTACGGAATTTGTTTTATAGATAAAATTTTAGGAGCTTAGAAAAAACTTTTACCTGACTCGAGCTAAAATAAGCAATTGTTAAAATATTTCCCCAATTTCGCAGCATGAATTTCCCGTTCAAAATCAAAAATAAAACGGCAATTTACATAAGCCTCATAGCTGCCATGCTCATTTGGGCAGGCAGTTTCATCTGGAGTAAGCAGGCTTTGGAACATTACAATCCGGTTAGCATTGTGCTGTTCCGGCTGCTTATATCAAGCTTGTTTTTATTGCCATACCTTTTGATTAGCAAGAGAATACAAAAAATTGACATTAAAGACATGGGCCTTATTTTTCTCATGGCTTTTTGTGAACCGTTTATTTACTTCATGGGAGAAACATACGGAATTAAACTTGTATCAGCACCGGTTGCCGCTGTGATTGTATCCACATTACCCCTGTTTACCCCTCTTGCTGCAGCTATTTTTCTTAAAGATAAACTGACTACTTTTAACGTATTGGGTGTAACTGTGTCTTTTGCGGGGATTATCCTGATTGTACTTGGCCCAAATGCAGAATTCATCATTTCACCTGTTGGATTGATGTTTTTATTTTCTTCCGTGTTTGCAGGAATTGCCTATTCCATACTTATCAAAAAAATAAGCAAAAAATACTCTGTCCTTAACCTTGTGTTGTATCAAAATATCATTGGGATATTCTTGTTTATTCCGGTATTTCTCATTTTGGATTACCGTGATTTTATGACAACTGGGTTTGTCTGGTATTCGATGTGGCCCATCATCAAACTGGCCATTTTTGCCAGCAGCATCGCGTATTTTTTATACACGTATGCACTGAAAAACATGGACATCAGTAAAGTGAATGTGTTTGCCAACATCATTCCTGTGTTTACCATTATTTTTTCATGGTTTTTCCTTGGAGAGCTGATTCCTGAACGTAAAATCCTTGGCATCATCATCATCATTATTGGCGTGTCTGTTTCACAAATCTCACGCAATAAATACGGGACTTATGGATATATTCACCGAAATATCGTTACAAAATTTAAACGCGCTGGCAACAAGGGACGAAAAAAGCTTTAAACAACTTGCCCGCAAATTGAAAAAAGTCAGTAAGCAGGAAATTGACAGTTTTGTGCACACCTGGGATGCAGAGTTATTCTCAGACACAGATTGCCTGCAATGTGCAAATTGCTGCCGCAGCCTGGGACCCATGCTTACCAACCGCGATATTGACCGCCTGGCAAAACATCTGAAAATAAAACCGTCTGCTGTAGTAAGTAAATACCTGCGACAAGATGAAGACGGTGATTATGTTTTTCAAAGCATGCCCTGTCCTTTTCTGATGGCAGACAATTATTGCATGGTGTATGAAGCCCGTCCGAAAGCATGCCGTGAATACCCCCACACCGGCAAAATCAATTTCAAACAGGTACTTCAGCTCAGCATCAAAAACAGCAAAACCTGCCCGATGGTGTATAAAATATTAAAAGAGCTGGCAGCCAAATACGGAAATGGATAATTTACTATCTTTTCAATAAAAAGCTCCCGACCTATAACGAGACACTCATAAAAATCACTAATCCCGATATGTGTTCAATTGTATAATTTGCATAATTTTGGCTGCACTTGGCAAAGCTCAAGCAAATTATAATCGCCGGATTCCGGTGGCATTTCCATCCAGCCCAGTGCTTCACCAAAAGCCAGGTAAACAGCGTTTGCTCCGGGATCTGTAGTCCAGTTGGGATGTGTGGTGCTACTCCAGTAAAACGGATAGTTATTTTCATCGCCTTCATCGGTAATCTCGCTGCAGTTAAACAGCGGGTCAATGGCTGCTGACGATGTTGTTGCCGGAGAACGTTCGTAGTCAATGATGCTTTGCAGTTCTTTTGCGTTGGGTAGTCGCCAGTCACTATACCCCTCGTATTCCATGTTTTCAGCATAAATCAGGGCCTGCTGCCAGTTCATCCCTTCACCACTGTCCTCCTGCATCCACATTAAACCAGTAGCATGGTCAGTAATGGTACCATCTCCATTGTCCTCAAAATCATTGATGCCGTAATCCATGTTGCCACGGACGAACATTACGTAAAACTGCTTGTCTTCAGTTTCTCCCTGCATCGGTCCTGTAGGGTAGCCCTTAATCCGGCCATCAGCAAAATTCACTCCAAACATGGTTTCGTCTCCCATCATGGTGGTGCTGACGTAAAGCGTTGATGTGGCATATTGCGCATCAATAAGTCGCTCGCCGTTATCTTCATCACCATATCCAAATTCAAAAACGTCATGGATGAAGGGAATGATGTTATCTGAACTGCCTGTGTATCCGCTGGGATCTGTTCCGCTGAACAAAATTAAAGAGTATTGTTCCTTGATGGTAGGCAGGCGCCAGTCGTTGTAACCTCCGATGCTCAGCGTATCGGCTGCTGCCAAAGCTTCAGTCTGGGAAAGCTTGTCATACACATTAATGGTGTCATCTCCGTTAAGGTCAGTGCTTTGGGTCCATATTAGCCCGGTGACGGTGTCTGTAACCGTGCCATCGCCGTTGTCGGTGTAGGATGGCTGGTTGCCGGTATAGTTAGCATCCTGACCAAAAAATACGTCCCCGGAAACAGGCATGTTGATGCTTTCGGTGCTATCGTAAGCCTGAGTTTGTCCGGTGTCTGGTATTTTGTAGGTTTGTGCATTGATGGGTAAATGAAATACCAGAAAAGTAATAATCAATAAAATAAATTGAGCGCGCGTTTTTATAAGAATTGTGTTTTGTTTGACGTAAAGATATATTGCAGAAATCTTATATCCAAATTTTATCAGCGAGACAGTTGTTCCAATCAGTGAAATGCAATTGTTTTCGAATCAATTGTGTTCTTTGGTCCGGATATTCCCGGTATGATGGGAGTAATTGATGCCGACACATAAATATAACTATCTGTGTTGTAATCCGGCAGGTCATCGAGGGCCATGCCTTCTTTTACATTGATATTTAATTCCATATAAGGGTACTTGTTTTCCACGTATTCAATAAATTATTCAATGCACAATGATAATTTATCCTAATGGATATAATATCACAAGCTTGTAAACATAATACAGGTTATGTATGGTACATATTATGTATTATTTTAAAATATATAATATCAGCTATTTATAAATATTATTTAATTTGTTTATTAAATACATAATGTTGTATTTTTAAAGTATTTTTATTACTTTTGATGCAAAATAATGATTATGAAAAAAATAATAGCAGGCAGTCCTGTCACAGGGAAAAATTTTATCGGCAGAGAAAAAGAATTAAATGCCATCAGTGAATACACAAAACTTGGACAAAATATCGTTTTAATAGCTCCCCGGCGTTTTGGCAAGACTTCCATTATCCTGGAACTGCTCAACCGTAAAAAAAAGAAAGGCCTTTATGGTTCTTATGTTGATGTTTTTTCTTCTCCTGATTTGGGGATATTATCAGAAAACATTACTAAAGCAGTACTTGAAAACAATAAACTTGGTAAAATATTCCACGACACAAAGGATAATGCTTTATCCATGTTTAAAAATGCTAAATTAAAAGCCACAATTGAAGACTTTGATTTTTTACTTGAATTTGCCGCCAAGACAAAAAACAAATCTGAACTTTTAAATTCCAGTATTAATTTTATTAATGAATTCAGCAAAAAACACAAAAAGGAAATTATATTTGCATTTGACGAATTTGGGGATATAACAAAATACGAAGGGGAAAATATTGCTAAACAATTTCGTTCTAAAATCCAGCACCATGAAAACGCTACTTATGTTTTTTCTGGCAGTTATGAATCTGTGATGAGTTCACTCTTTATCAGGAAAAGTGCTCCATTTTTCAGATTCGCAAAAATCATTGAATTATCATATATTGACAAAAACAAATTTGCAGATTATTACCAAAAAGTACTTTCTGATTACAACATATCATTCAAAGACCAATATATCACTAAAATATTGGACTTTACAAGAGGACATCCTTACTATTCACAACTCGTCCTGCAGGAAATTGTAATTTACTATCTTTTCAATAAAAAGCTCCCGACCTATAACGAGACACTCAAATTGATTTTGGAATCGGAAAAAAACTACCTCGAAAAATCCTGGGATGAATTATCCCGTTCACAGGAAAACACAAAAACAATACTGGCAATATCAAAAGGAGAACACAAACTTTACTCATCTTTAAAGTATGAAGGAATCAACGTATCCAGGGCACTGAACAACCTAAAAAACCGCGGGTTTATTCTTTCAAAAAAAGACCGTTCTGTTGAGTTAAGCGACCCCTTGCTTGAACACTGGATAAAAACACAGATTCTTAATGAAAAATAAATTTAACAAATATAATATTTTGATATTTAGGTTATTATAATAGGACACAACCTGTATCATACACATACTGTCCTATAATTATAATATAAATTCAGGGTTTTGTAACTAATCAATCATTATTTAACTTGTTTTTAATAATTATGGCTGCACTCGGCATAGTCAAAGCAAGCTTTGCCTCTGCACTTGCTTCGTTCGTCAGTTGCACAAAATTTCACAAATTGTCGCAGATTTTTTATGTTAATATGACTCGTTTAAATGTAATTCAATGTGCAATCTGATACAAAAATAACTAAAAACCCAATTCGTTTAATCTGTGGTAATCCGTCTCTACTACGTTCCGCCGGACACGGTCTGTGAAATCTGTGGCATATCCTGCTTATTGTGTTCAATACAACCTCGTCCGTTTTAGCAAATAAGCCTGCAAGACTTCAGTGAAATCCTGGCGGATATCAGCCTCAACAAAATCAATTTGGTATTGCCCGCAGCGTGTTTTCAATTCTGACACCAAGGCATGGCTTTGTGCCTGATATTGTTCGCGTATTTCGTTGGGATTTAACCTGACTTGTTTTCCTGTTTCCAGATCAATAAACTTGTGGGGGCGGTTGCTGAACTCAAATTTCTGCTCCAGCTCGTGGTCTGTAACATGAAAAAGTATCACTTCATGTTTGTTGAAACGCAAATGCTGAAGCGCACTGAAAAGCTCATCTGTGTCTTCTTCGCTAAACATGTCTGAAAACAACACTATCAGCGAACGCTTTTTTATCTGTTCAGCCAGGAGGTTAAGTGATTCTGCCGCACTGGTCTTTCGTTTTTCCGGTTGAAAATCCGGGGATATCAATTGCCGCATTTCATTGTACAAATAAGCCAGGTGTACCTGCGATAACCGGGCGTCCGTATGCATACGCACTTCCTCATCAAAAAGGCTGATGCCAACAGCGTCACGCTGTCTTTTCATCAAATAAATAAGTGCCGCCGCCACATAAACCGAATAAGTGAGTTTATTGATGCGTTTTTCCTTCAGCGGAAACAACATCGAAGAGGATATGTCAATGATCAGATGGGCACGCAGGTTGGTTTCCTCTTCATAACGTTTGACAAACAATTTGTCGGTGCGGGCATACAATTTCCAGTCAATGTGTTTGGTGGGTTCCCCCTTATTATATTGCCGGTGTTCAGCAAATTCAACTGAAAAGCCATGATACGGGCTTTTATGCAGACCCGTAATAAAGCCTTCAACCACATGCTTTGCAATGAGCTCCAGGTGGTCAAATTCTTCAAATTGCTGTATGTCTCTTAAATTTTTTACCGGCATAGAAAACGAAAATACAGTTTTTTTTTGATGTTACCATGAAATAATGAATACAAAATTTTAACTAACTACTCACCGCAAAGACTACACGATGGCACGAAAGCACAATTTTTATCATCATCGTTCTATCGTTTTTCCCCTTTCTCTGTAACCATGCCCGGCGACAGGCAGCTTAGCGTCTCAGCGTCTTTACGGTAACAATGGTATTCGTCTAAATATTTTTTTTAAAATTTTCCGTTTTGGATTCCATTTATTTTTTGTATTTTTGGACTTTTAAACTCTTTTGGTCGAAAAGTCTATATATATGAATAAATCAGATGCCAGGAAAGAAAACCTTGTGACTGCAGCGCAGAAATGTTTTTCAAAATTCGGGTTTCAAAAATCAACCATGAATGATATTGCACGTGAAGCACGCAAAGGCAAGTCTTCATTGTACTATTATTTCAAAAGCAAAGAAGAAATTTTTGAAGCCGTCGTAAAAACCGAAGCGGAAATTTTCAAAACCGAAGTCAAAAAAACATTAAACCAGGAAAGCGACCTCAAAACACGCGTAAGATTGTATTTTACCATCAGGATGAAACGCTTCAAAGAACTGGTAAACTTGTACGCTGCCATGCGGAGCAATTATCTGAAAAATCAGGATTTTATTGAAAAAATCAGGGAAACTTACGACAGGGAAGAGCTGGAATTCATTCAATCCATGTTAGAAGAAGGCGTAGAAAAAAACGAATTCAAGGTAAAAAGCATTACCGATACAAGCTATGCACTGGCTTCGGCACTTAAAGGGCTGGAGTTTCCGCTGGTATTCAATCCAACCGAACAAAAACTCAACGAACGCATTGATGCGCTGTTGAACATTTTATTTTATGGCATCGTAAAAAAATGAAACACCTGACAACACACATATTGCCATGCATTCTGATGCTGTTGCTGGTATCGGTTTCAAAACTCAGCACCGCACAGGAAAATGACAGCGTGTTAGACCTTGCTACATGCAAACGGATGGCGCTTGAACACAATCGCAACATTAAAATGGCAGACATTCAGGTAAAAATTGCCGGGCATCATCGCAAATCAGCCTTCACCTCTTTTTTTCCACGTCTTGATGTTACCGGCCAATACATGCGCACAAGCAAAGATTTTTATTTGCTGGATGAAAACATGTTTTTTCCCGTGGTTCCTTTTTGGGGGATTGACCAGCAAAACATGGAACTTGTGCCGGAGCTTACAGAACAACCGTTGCTATACGGAACCATGATAGACCCCGCCACATTTGATTTTGAAAACCTCGACCTGGAAAATCTGGACCCGGAAACCTGGGAAGTTATGTACGACGATGAAGGCAACCCCGTCTTTCTGCAATACGGCTACATTCCGGCGGATGAAATGACCTTTGGCAGCCGCAATACCTATGCTGTCAGCGGAGGCCTTACCCAGCCAATTTACCTTGGGGGCAAAGTCAGGCGGCAATATAACATTTCAAAAATTGCTGAAGAAATCCAAAAAGACCGCAAAGACAAAAGCGAAGCTGATGTTTTGTATGAAGTGGAAAGCGTGTATTGGAAAATTGTCAGCCTGCAGGAAAAAAAGAAACTGGCCGATGATTACAAAACCATGCTGGACACCCTTGTAAAAGAATTAAAAAACATTCTTGACGAAGGCATCATCACACGTAACGATTTACTGAAAGCCCAGTCGAAGCAAAACGAAGTAAGCTATCAGCAATTCCAGGCAGAAAACGGCATAAAGCTGGCAAGCATGGCACTGAATCAGCTCATCGGAAGGCCTCTTGATGCTGTGCCTCAACTGGATGATGAACTTGGTGCTGTGCGTGTGTTTACCAACAGGAACATGATGATGCAACAAGCGGTGGAAAAACGCCCTGAGATGGATATGCTGGACAAAAGCATTGCCCTGACGGATGAAAACGTCAAACTGGCGTGGTCGAAATTTTTGCCCAACATCATAGGTACAGCCAATTATTCGTATTTCAATCCCAATCCTTACAATGGTTTCAATGAAGAATTTGGTGGTGACTACAGCCTGGGGATAACATGCCGTATTCCCATTACTAACTGGGGCGGAAGGGTACATTCACTCAAAGCGGCCAAACAACTGCGCGAGTTATCCAGGCTCAATCGCATGGAAATGCAGGAAAAAATCAAACTTGAAGTACAGCAGGGCTGGAACGCTTACCTTGAAGCCTTTAAAAAAGTGGAAGTTAAAAAAACAAGCCTGGAACAAGCCAAAGAAAACCTGCGCATCATGGAAGATAAATTCGACGAAGGCATGATAACGCTTAGCGATCTGCTTGAAGCGCAAGCCTTGTGGCAGGAAGCTTATGCCAGTCTTATAGAAGCAAAAACAGAACTCAGAACCAAAGAAATTGAAATGAAAAAACTCAGCGGACAATTATGATACCATACAAACACAAAATTGTGAAAGGAATGACAATGGCTGGTTTATGCCTGCTGTTGTTTTCCTGCAACAATGACGGCGATCAACAGGAAGAAAAAACTGACAATCGTATCTCTGTTATTGCGGCCATTGCAGAAGAAAAAACATACACCAGGCAACTAACGTTTTCAGGCACTGTTTTTCCCATGCGGGAAGCCAATCTCGGCTCTTCCATGCCGGGGAAGATTGAACAGTTTTATTACCCCAAAGGCACCTATGTCAACGAAGGTGATACGCTTGTAAAACTCAGCTCTGAAATGCTTACCCAGGCAAAAATTGAATACCAGGCCTTGCAAAAAGATTTTGCCCGGATAAAACGCCTGTACGAAAAATCATCGGTAAGTGAGATGGAATACGACCACCTGAAAGCCAAACTTGATGCCGCCCGTGTGAAAACCGAGATGTTGCGTAAAAACACATGCGTGGTTGCCCCGTTTTCCGGAATTATAGCCGATTATTTACTTGAAGAAGGCGAAAATTTCTTTTTTACATTGGCCATGGAACCCGGCTATTCAAACACATCCGGGATTTTACGCCTGATGCAATTAAACCCTGTCAAAGCGGAAATTGAAGTGAATGAAAAAGATCTGACCCACCTGAACGAAGGGCAAACCGTAAACATTGTGGCAGATGCGTTTCCCGATAAGAGCTACACGGGAACTATCCATTTCATTGAACCCATGTTGTCAACCATGTCCCGGTCGGCAACGGTAGAAATTTCTGTCCCCAACAGGGGGCATCAGCTCAAACCGGGCATGTATGTCCGCTGTATTGTGGATGCCACACAAACCAGCGGGGTATTTGTTCCGATAGATGCCATCACTAGGCAACAGGGCGCACCTTATGAACACACCTATGTTGTCAGGGGTGATTCCGTGATAAAGCAATACATCAACCGCTTAGATACAGAAGGAACAATAGTTCGTGTTGACAGCGTCAGCGCAGGTGATACCATCGTAACAAAAGGAAAAAACAAGCTGTCCAACGGCAGCAAAATAACCATAAATAGAGTCTGTCTATAAAGTCCGTTGGCTGCGTTACGCTTGTCTGAAAAATCCTCATTTACGAAAGTAAACTCCGGTATTTTCAGACTTCGCAAGCCTTGCCAGCGAACTTTATAGAACAGACCTTCAAAAATAGGAGGTACATTATAGACGAACACTAAATAATGTCCGAATGGCTAAATAACAAATATCAAAACTTGTCCGGCGTAGTAGGGCAAAGACTGATAATTCTCAATTAGGCAATTTCAAAAATGATAAACAATAACAAAACACTCAATAACCAAAACATACCAGGTAATGTGTTTGAAATTTCGAGCATTGTATTTTTGGTATTATCCGTCTGCGTATTGGTACACTGGACAAAGTTTTGTATTTGATGCTTGTTTTTTGGAATTTATTTGATTTTATGTACACAGACTAATTAACAAAAAAAGATGCTATGCGTTTACCCGGATTAACCGTTGACAGGCCAGTTACCACCACCATGATATTTTTGGCGGTGCTGCTTTTTGGTGTGGTTAGCTGGCAGATGTTACCGCGGGATATGTTGCCCGAGATTGAAATTCCCACGCTCACGGTAGTGACCGTTTATCCCGGAGCTTCCGCTGAAGAAGTGGAAGAACAGGTAACCAAGCCATTGGAAAAAATATTGTCAGGAACCGAAAACCTGAAGCGCGTCACATCATCATCGAAAGAAAATGTGTCACAGATTTCGCTTGAATTCAAATGGGGAACCAACATCAGCGAAGCAGCCAACTCTGCACGTGACCTGATGGAGCTCGTCAAATCGGACCTGCCCGCTGACGCCAACCCGCCATACATCATGAAAATCAGCTCTTCTATCATTCCTGTGGTGGTGTATTCCATCACGGCCGAAGAATCATATCCGGGGCTGGAAAAAATCGTGGAAGAACGCATCATCAACCAACTGAAAAAAGTGGATGGCGTGGGCACCGCTTTTATGATTGGACAACCCACGCGGGAAATTAAAATCCAGGTGCATCCTGGTGACCTCAAGGCCTATAACTTATCTATCCAGCAAATAAACACCGTACTGGAAGCCGAAAACATCTCCATCCCCGGGGGAAACATCAAGCTCGACAAACACGATTTCAGCGTGCGCATTCCGGGTGATATTAACAGCCTCAACGAACTGGAAAATATTGCCCTGGTAAGTTTCAACAACAGGATTATCCGCCTGAACGATGTGGCTGACATCAAAGATGGATTTAAGGAAAAGAATGAATACGTTTATTCGTACCGGAAAAAAGGCGTGGGTTTATTTGTCCAGAAACAAACCGGAACAAACACTCTGGAGGTGTTTGAAGCGGTGGAAGCCAAAATTGATGAGATCATTCCAAATCTCCCTTCCGATGTTGAGTTCAAAAGGGTTTTTGACACCTCTGAAGTCATCATACAAGTTACCAAAAACCTGGGGAATACCATCTGGTATGCCGGCATTTTTGTGGTGATTGTGGTGCTCGCGTTTCTCAGGCAATGGCGAAACAGCCTGATTGTCATCCTGACCATCCCGTTTTCACTTATAACTGCTTACATTACCATGTTTTTGATGGATTACAGCATCAACATTTTCAGCCTGATGTCATTAATTGTGGCCATCGGGATGGTAGTTGACAATGCCATTGTGGTGCTTGAAAACATCAATCAACACCTTGACACGGGCGCCCCGTCAAGGGAAGCTGCTATTTTTGGCACCAATGAAATGGGCACAGCTATTACCGCCTCTACCCTGACCACCATTTCGGTGTTTTTACCACTGATTTTCATTGGCGGGCTTGTGGGGATTATATTCAAACAACTGGCCTTACTGGTGGCAGTAACCATGCTGGCTTCCCTCATTACATCCCTCAGCCTTACGCCCATGTTGGCATCACAATTGCGCACACATTCAGACAAAGACAGAAAACATGGGTGGTTGTACAACATTAGTGAAAAGCTCTTTATTTCCCTTGAATCTGCCTACACAACCGTGGTGAGGTTTGCCGTAAAACGGGCATGGCTCGTTGTTGCTTTTGCGGTATTGCTCCTCGCTTCATCGGGATTTCTCGCCACTCAGCAAGGCTCCGATTACATCCCCGACATTGATGCAGGCGACTTGATTACGGTGATAGAAACAGAAGTGGGCACAAGCACAGAAGAAACGCGGCGCATTGCCCAACAGGTAGAAAACATCTATTTCGAAGATGTCCCTGAAATAGTATCGCAATACACCATCGTGGGGCAAACCGAAACCAACTTGCTGACAAGCATTGGTTTTACAGAAGGCAAAAACAAAGCCACCATCAGCGCGCATTTGTCTTTACCGGAAATTAGGAGCCGGAGCGCCGAAGACATTGCCGAAATGATAAGAAACAAACTCGCTGATATGCCGGAAATAGTGAATTACCAGGTGATGGGAGGCAGCATGATGCAGAAAATGCTGCTTGGAAGCACCCATCCGGTTGAGTTTAAAATTTTGGGCAGCAATTACGAGGCATTGAACGCCACAGCGAGGAAGTTGAAAAAAAAGATGGAGGATAATCCGAATTTCTCGGACATAGAAACCACCATCGACAAAGGCAAAATGGAATACCAGGTGATCATTGATAAAAACAAAGCCTCCACCCTTGGTCTAAACACCGCCATGATAGGCATGCAGGTAAGGCAAAGCATTTATGGAAAACAGGCCGGCCAATTCAAACAACATGGTGACAAATATAACATAATGATTCGCTATGCCCCCGCCCAGCGCAACGACCTGGATAACATCAGGAACATCACGCTGACTACGCTTGCCGGCCAACATGTGCCGCTTTCGGCCGTTGCTGACATAAAAACAGGCACCGGCCCCCTTGAAATCATGCACGAACGGCAACTGCGCATTGTCAGAACGGGTGGCAACCTCAACGACATTTCCCTCGGCGAAGGCACACAGATTGCAAAAGACATACTGGCACATACCGACGTCCCTCCCGGAGTGAGTGTTGAGCTGGGTGGCAACATTACCGATAAAGACGAATCCTTTGCCAACCTCAACCTCGTGTTCCTGATTGCTTTTTCACTGGTCTATATGATCATGGCATCGCTGTTTGAATCATTCAAAGCCCCGTTCATCATCATTTTTGCCATTCCGTTCAGCCTGATTGGTGTGGTGTATGCGTTTGCTATTACGGGCATAACCCTGAGTGTGGTTAGCTTTGTCGGGATTATCATGCTGCTCGGGATTGTGGTAAACAACGGCATTGTGCTGGTGGATTATACCAACCTCCTGCGTGCCAGAGGACAAATTACCCGTGATGCTATCATCAATGCCGGCCGTTCACGTTTGCGCCCCGTGTTAATGACCTCGTTCACCACCATCCTGGCCATGATACCCATGAGCCTGAGCCAATCCATGGGACACGTAATCTGGGTACCGCTTGGCATCACCATTATTGGAGGGCTGCTGGTTTCCATGATCATCACCTTGATGGTTATTCCATCACTGTACGCCCTGTTTTACAGGAAAAACATCATCAACGAAAAAACAGACAAAACACAATCATCATGAAATTCATTTACTGTACCTGCAATACCAGCATGAAAAACCGGCTTGTGGAAACCCTCGAAGCCAATGGTGTGCATGCTTACCAGATCATTGACGAGGTGGCTGCCAAGCCCCTGCACGGCAACCCGCGGCTGAACAACGCCGTTTGGCCCGGCTACAACACCATCATTAACATGCAGATTAGTGACAACAACAAAGCCGCCTCCGTGATGGACATACTCAGGCATTTCAATAAAACCGCCACCACCGATGCCGAACGCATCACCGCCTGCAGCTTGCCGGTGGATGGGAGTGTTTGAGGGAAAGGAGGTGAGTTTTATTTCCGTTTACATTTTTCGTATTTCTTCGTCCTTTTATTCGACAATCGGTACAGTAAAAATGGCTTTGTATTTTTCTCCTTCAAATGTGTGAATTGGAACAATATTTTTTGGTTTAATCACTTCAACCATTTTTTGAAGTGTTTTGATATCACGGTGTTGCCTGCTGGCATTTATTTCAATTCATAACTTGTACTTCTTCCTCCTGCTTCTTCCTTCTTCAATACGTCTTTGCTTATTAAATCATTTTCAAAGTTATTATTGAACCAATCCAAGAACATATTCATTTCATTATCAATTCTTGATGAATCGGGTGATTGAATTTGAAATTGGGCCAACCGTTTTGCTGATAGATATAAATTCTCATTCGTTGCATTTCAAAATTATTCGTTGCATGTTTTGCGACAAATAAACCATTTTTTCGTTGCACCAAAATTTCCCAGGACGGGACAATGCTTGCAGGCAACTCGTTTATACCCACACTGCCTTCATCATACCCTAGGTTTCATAACCTCATACCAGTAATTTATAAACTAGTTTCCCTGATTTATCCTACAAGGTAAAAAAAATTACGTGAAAAACACAGGATGGTATGCACATTTTGAGTTATGTGTCAGCTTGTTTAAATTGCCAATGTGTGTGTCTGCTGCGTTTTCCTAAGATATGAAACCATGTTTTACATGAATTACTTTTTCAGCATCTTTTCATATATTCAAGTTTATATCACAGGAATACCCAGACTCTTTAGATAATTGAAGCTTGGATCGTAATATTCAGATTTTCTTGTATGGTCTTCTGAATTTCCTTCTGGAATAACTATTACCATTCCTTGTCTTGCTCTTGTCAATAGCACTCTGTAGGCGTTTATCAAATATTTCTTTCTTTCTTCTTTATGAATGTTTTGCCATTTACTTCCCACAAAAGAAAAAGTTTTCCATCCATCTTTTGAGTATCTTAGATCACCATCCCAGGTAATACAAGCCCAATCTAATTCAAGGCCATGAACATGAAATTCTGTAGCAACATCTTCCAAATAAAATGAAGATCTTACATCATCTTTATCATTCAAAAACCAATAAACTGGATTCATAGGAGATTTTACGTCAATGGCAAATGGTTTTAACCTCTGAGCCTGAGAAGACACTACAATGCCATACCGTTCACTACCTCTTGCTTTTTGTTTTAGCCAAGTTAAGGAATGAATATTTAGCTTCAGTTGCAACCAAAATAGGAACTAATAATGCCTTATGACTTGGTTCGTGAAAATTTTTTAGATCCAATGCATAATCCCAAACCTGCTCCAGATTTGAACGGTAGTAGTTATGCTCACCGACTTTAAATTCAATAACAAATACTATTCCTTTAACAATTGCTACTACATCAACCCTCTTACCCATTCGAGGAATTGAAAATTCGTAACTGTTCACATTTTAAAATTAAATAACTGTTAATTGACCTAATTTCTAATTGCTCTAATTAATCTAAAAAATGACCAATAAAACTAATAACAAAAAGTGGGATTTAGAAGAAAGAACAGCTAAATTTGGAGAGGATATAATTATATTTTGTAAAAAAGTCCCAAGAAACCCAATTACAATTCCTCTAATAACACAACTTGTTAAGGCTGGAACTAGTGTTGGAGCAAATAAAGTAAGTTAACATTTTACACATTGGGATTTGGGTATTGATTAGGTCAATTAGGTCAATTAGAAATTATAAAAATGTATAAACTAAGAAATTGATGTTAAATAAATATACTGTGAATGGTTACAAA
>JAYENB010000098.1:0-19034 GCA_034721855.1 Bacteroidota bacterium | reverse complement strand
CCAAAGAAGTTCCCTCTGATATTGAACCACATAAGATCCCTTTTTACAAAATCCCCTACAGCGGCTATAATGCCCGGATAGGGTTGAGATATACTTTTGGGGATACAGGTGAAAATAAGGATGCTGACAATGATTAATACTAGGAAAAAGTACAATATTGAAACCGGCAACTGGCCCTGCCTGCCTGCGGAAGGCTGTCTGGAACAAGTTTTCCGCCAAAAGTATATTATGCGTTCAGAATGGCCTTTAATTCGCCCAAAACCATGGCTGTGGCTCCCCAGATAATGTGTCCGTTACTTGAAAATACGGGGGTTTTTACTTTGTGTTGACGGACGGTGATTACCCTTGTTTCAAGGCTTTTTATTAGTGGGATGAGCGGGGTTTGTATGATGGAATTGACTTCGTGGGGATTTGGATGTAGTTGTGGAATGCCATCATAATATCCGATTACAGGCAAAACAGTGAATCCACTGACAGGAATATCTACGGAACTCAGGCTGCCGATGATTTCAACATCATGTTTGTTGATCCCGATTTCTTCTTCGGCTTCTCTTATAGCGGTTTCTATTTGGGTTTTGTCTTGATTTTCGTACTTGCCACCGGGAAAAGCAATTTGTCCTGAATGCGGGCTGGTATCCTGTGTACGTTCGATGAGGATGGTCATTAAAGTACCGCTATCCTCGTAAAGGCAAGCCAATACTGCGCCTTTTCTTAGTTTATTATTTGAAGTGTAGCTAACGCCGGGAATGGTAGTGTGCGGTAGGTACTTTTTTTGTTCGGTCCAGCCCGGCAAATCTCCATTCATGCACGCTTTGATGGTGTCTATGTATTTGTTGTAAACAGCCATAAATGATCATAGGAATCAATGTGACAAAGGTAATCAATTGTAACTAACCAGTGTGAATATTAAAAAAATAAATGAGTATCAACAACAGCAACTGCTTACCGCAAATCGGAGAAAGAACAGCGGAATCAACAAGAGGTTGCAACCTCTTGTTTGATTTCGGGTGTCCCATACTTTCTTTTTTTGTAACCTTCACAGTATATTTATTTAACATCAATTTCTTAGTTTATACATTTTTATAATTTCTAATTGACCTAATTGACCTAATTGACCTAATCAATACCCAAATCCCAATGTGTAAAATGTTAACTTACTTTTTTATAAATAGAGTTAAAAATCAAATTCAATTCTTTTGCTTCTTGCCACAATGGTTTTGCTTCATCTTTTAATTCCGGAACAGCAACTGCAATCATTCTAATAATTAGTTTTATTGGTCATTTTTTAGATTAATTAGAGCAATTAGAAATTAGGTCAATTAACAGTTATTTAATTTTAAAATGTGAACAGTTACATATTTTCTTTGATGACACTTAGAAATTTATCAAAATAATTGTTGTTAGCCGCAATGATTTCACCACCGAATAAATAATTATTTCCGCCTTTGAAATCACTGACTTTACCGCCGGCCTTTTGCACTATATAAGCACCGGCAGCTACATCCCAGGGCTCGAGGCTGTATTCGTAAAAAGCTTCAAACCTGCTACAAGCCGTATAAACCAGGTCAGTGGCTGCACTTCCAAGGCGCCTGATGCCCTGGGTATTGTGTATGAAAAAATTCATGCTTTCCATGTATGCATCCAGTTGTTTAAAATCATTGTAAGGGAATCCAACAGCAATCAGTGCTTCTTTATGTTCTGATGATTCGGTGACATGGATATGCCTGTTGTTTAGATACGCGCCATCCAGACCTTCATAGGCATAAAATATTTCATCCAGGCTCACTTCATAAACGATACCCATGATGGTTTTTCCATTGTGTTGCAGGGCAATGGAAATGGCATACGGAGAAATACCGTGTATATAATTTGTCGTCCCGTCAAGGGGGTCAATTATCCAGACATATTCGGCTTCTTCGGCTTTTACGGTTTTCTCTTCTACGATAAAAGATGCGCCGTTTATCAGGGGAGTAATGAAATTAATCAGCCTTTTTTCAGATTCTTTGTCCATGGATGTAACAAAATCATTCAATCCTTTCTTTTCAATTTTGTCCAGCGTGATTTTATGTTGTTGCTGTTTGATGTATTTCCCTGTTTTTACAGCAATTTGTATTACCTGGGTGCATAAAAGCCTTAGATTCATAGTGCTTATAATTTACTGATAAATATACAATTATTTTTCAATGTATCCAAATAGACAGGTTGAATTTGATTAATTAATTCATGATTCGCAGAAACGGCAACATGCAGGTAATTATCTGTAAATCCGTATATCATGTTATCCTGAATCTTAGATTCAAACAATACGGGCCGCGTTTTGCCTGCTTGAGAACGATAGAATGCCATTTCTTTTTTGTGGCTCAATCTATGCATAGCCTGACTGCGTTCTCTTCTGATATGGATTGGGACCTGCTCTGTTTGGGAAAACGCTTTTGTTCCCGGCCGCTGCGAAAAGGTAAACACATGAAAAAAAGACACATCAAGGGAAGATGCAAAATCCAGTGATTGTTGGAAAAGTGCATCGGTTTCCCCGGGAACACCAACAATAATATCCACCCCGATGTAAGCATCTTTATTTTTTTGTTTGATGTAGTTTATCCTGTCAGAGAATAAGTTGGGCGAATAATTACGTCTCATGCGTTTCAGCATTTCATCTGAACCGCTTTGCAGAGGGATGTGAAAATGAGGCATAAAAACAGGATGCTCGAGCACAAAATCCATGATGTCATTATCCAAAAGGTCAGGTTCGGTACTTGAAACCCGGATTCTTTCGATGCCATCAACCTTACTCAAGGATTTCAGTAGTGAAAGGAAGTTTTCATTGGTTGATTTACCAAAATCAGCAATGTTTACCCCGGTTAGGATAATTTCTTTAAATCCGTTGGATACGATGGTTTTTGCCTGTGATACAAGGTGAGATACAGGCTGATTCCGGCTTTTTCCCCTCGCATAAGGGATGGTGCAGTAACTGCAAAAATTATCACACCCGTCCTGGATTTTCAGAAAACTACGTGTTCGCTCTCCTGAAGACCATGCAGGCATGATGTTCATGTTTTTTCTGTCGGTCGAGTGTATGATGACAGGTTTTTCCTGTTTGTGCAAATGCTCTATCAGGGTTATGATACCGGATTTTTCGTGATTGCCAATAACATAATCCACTCCCTGTATGCTTGCCAGTTTTTCAGGGTCCATTTGTGCATAGCAGCCGGTTACAATGATGATAGCTTCCGGATTATTGCGAACAGCCCTGTGAATGGCATTTCTGCTTTTTTTGTTGGCATTTTCAGTGACAGTGCAAGTGTTTATCAGGTAAACATCAGCTTTTTCTTTGAATTGAACGCGTTGATATCCCTTTGTTTTAAAAGCTTCTCCTATGTATGAAGCTTCCGCGAAATTTAACTTGCATCCAAGTGAATAATATGCAAATCTTTTATTCATATCAGGTTGTCAGAAATGTCAAAGATAAATTTCTTTTAACAATTGAGCTGTATAAGAATTTTTGTTGTTGATAATTTCCTTCGGATTGCCGGAACACAACACATAGCCTCCTTTTTTACCACCTTCAGGGCCAAGGTCAATAATCTGGTCTGCCAGTTTGATCACATCAGGGTTATGTTCTATAATGATGATGGTATTGCCTTTGTCTGCCAGTTTTCCCAACACTTCCATGAGCATTTTGACATCATCAAAATGGAGGCCGGTAGTTGGTTCATCCAGAATATATAGGGTTTTTCCCGTGTCCTTTTTCATGAGTTCGGCAGCAAGCTTTACACGTTGTGATTCACCTCCTGATAATGTCTTGGAGGACTGTCCAAGGGTAATGTATCCAAGACCAACGTCTTTCAATACCGATAATTTCTTCTGCAGTTTGGGAATGTTTTCAAAAAATTCAATGGCTCTGTTTACGGTGAGATTCAACACTTCATTGATGGATTTACCACGATACCGTACCTGCAGTGTTTCTTTGTTGTATCTTTTACCATGGCAGTCGGGACAGGTAACGTACACATCAGGCAGAAAATTCATTTCAATTGCCATAAGGCCGGCGCCTTTACAGGTTTCACACCTCCCCCCTTTGACATTGAAAGAAAAACGGCTCATCTGGTAACCGCGGATTTTACTTTCAGGAAGTTGTGAAAATAGATGGCGTATGTCGGTAAAAATCCCGGTATAGGTAATGGGATTTGATCGCGGTGTTCTGCCCAGTGGTGCTTGATTGACCTCGATGACTTTATCAATAAACGTTAATCCATCCAGGGAGCCAAAATTGAGTGGCTCTGTTAGTGCATTGTAAAAATGCCTGCTAAGTGCAGGATATAGCGTGTCATCTATCAGGCTGGATTTGCCTGAGCCGGAAACCCCGGTTATGCAGATGAGTTTTCCCAGCTCAAATTCAACATCAATGTTTTTTAAATTGTTGCCATTACAGCCTGTGATGGTGATTTTGTTACCATTCCCTTTTCTGAAATGCTGAGGAAGGGGTATATATTTCTTCCTGGAAAGGTAATCGCTTGTTAGTCCGGTGCTTTGACGAATTTCATCCGGGGTGCCTTCTGCCACAATTTTACCTCCGTAATTACCGGCCCCGGGTCCCATATCCACAATATGATCAGCAGATTCAATCATGGCCTGATCATGTTCAACAACCATCACGGAATTGCCTTTATCACGCAGGTTTTTAAGTGTGTTTATCAGGCGGTGGTTGTCGCGATGATGAAGTCCGATGCTTGGTTCATCCAGGATATAAAGCACATTGACAAGCTGTGACCCAACTTGTGTGGCAAGCCTGATGCGCTGGGATTCACCTCCCGACAAGCTCTTTGCCGGACGGTTCAGGGCCAGGTATTCCAAGCCTACATCCAGTAGAAACTGGAGGCGTGTGCGTATTTCTTTGAGCACCTCCCTGGCTATTTTCAACTGACTTGTGCTCAGGTGATTTTCCAGGCCGGAAAACCACTTCATTAAATCAGATAAATCTTTTTCTGCCAATTCAGCTATGTTTTTATCATGGATGCGGAAATGAAGCGATTCCTTTTTCAAGCGTTGCCCGTTGCATGCAGGGCAAGTTTTATGGTGTATAAACTGCTCACTCCATTTGCTTTTCTTTTTAAGGTGTTTTTCTTTTTTTGTTTTTTGTTTCAACAGGTTGATAATACCATCAAACCTAAGCTCGTAAGACGAGTGTGTTCCTAGTGGCGTATTTCTAAGCACCAATGGTTTTTCTGTGCCATGGAGTATTTTTTCTACCGCATCGTCCGGAAGTTGTGAGATGGGTGTATCCAGGTTGAGCTTATAATGCTCCAGAAGTGATTCCAGTTGCCAAAACAACAGCATGTTTTTGTATTTCCCGAGTGGTTTAATGCCTCCCTGCCTAATGGATAAGGCGGGATTGGGAATTATTTTGCTGATGTCATAATCGCGTACAATGCCCAATCCATTGCATTCAGGGCATGCGCCGTAAGGCGAATTAAAAGAAAAATTATGGGGTGCCGGTTCTTCGTAAGAAATACCTGTGTCGGGGCACATGAAATGTTTACTGAAAAACCTGTTTTCATCGTTTTCAATATCGTATATCATGCATGAGCCTTCTCCCAAATTCATTGCCAGTTTCAGACTTTTTGTCAGGCGGTCGGGTTTTTTATTGCTGATTTTTAGTTTGTCAACCACCACTTCAACATGATGAATTTTATAACGGTCAAGTTTTAGTCCCGGCGTGAGGTCTGTCAATTCCCCGTCAACACGTACCTGTACAAAACCTTTTTGCCTGATGCTCTGAAACAATTCCTGATAATGTCCTTTACGACCTTTTACCACAGGGCTGAGTAGCAATATTTTTTTGTTTTTGTATTCTTCAAGTATGATGTTATTGATTTGTTCTGTTGTGTAGCGAATCATGGGGGCGCCTGTTTTCCATGAATACGCTTTTCCGGCGCGTGCATATAATAATCGCAATAAATCGTAAATTTCGGTAATGGTTCCAACTGTGGACCGTGGATTTTTGCCTGTGGATTTTTGTTCTATTGAGATAACAGGACTTAAGCCGGTAATTTTGTCGACTTCGGGACGTTCCATTTTGGCCAGAAACTGCCTTGCATAGGCAGAAAAAGTTTCCAGATAACGGCGTTGTCCCTCGGCATAAATGGTGTCAAAAGCCAGGGATGATTTTCCACTCCCGCTGATGCCCGTAATGACTGTGAGTTTATCCCGTGGAATTTTACATGAAATGTTTTTCAGGTTATGTGCCCTTGCTCCACGGACATCAATGTATGTATTATCTCTGTTCGTAACCTCTAACTAATCTTCAGTTTCATTTTCAGGAATTTTGCATGAGCGCACACCATCCCGTGGAATCAGTATTTTGTATTTTTTGCCGCTCCTGTTGGTAAGGTACGTATTGATGAGCCAGGGGTTGAATTCTTTTAATATCTTGTAATTGATGCCTTGTTGAAAAGCAAATTCAGTCAAATCAGTGATGGTAGTATCTACTATTAATGTATCTACAGGTAATGGTGCGTATTTTTCTTTTGATGTGATATGGAAACCATATTTTTCATGGTTTGACATGATGGTTTTCATAGCAAGAATCCGGTACACGTAACGTGCAGTTTCGGAATTCAAATACAAGTCATAATAGTTATCAGCCTTTTGTTCATTCATCCTGCGTCTGAGTTTTGCTTTACCCATGTTGTAAGAGGCAGCGGCGAGTGTCCAGCTTCCAAATTTGTCATAAACTTTTTGTAGGTATTCGCAGGCAGCCACGGTTGATTTTTCCAGGTTGTAACGTTCATCAACATACGAGTTGATTTCTAGGTTATGCTCTCTGCCGGTCGCTTTCATAAATTGCCAGAGTCCTTTGGCACCTCTTGGGGATGTGGCATTCCTGAGGCTGCTTTCAATGACACAAAGGTACTTGAAGTCTTCAGGTATATTATTTACGTTAAGAATACTGTCAATGACAGGAAAGTAGCGTTTTGAAAGTTTTAATATTTGAATGGTTGATGAATGATAATACGTGTTTGTGATGAGTTCCCTGTCCAGACTTTCTTTGACATCAAATAAATCCAGGGGTACTTTTTCGCCTGCAAATGTCAGATTGGAAGGAAATTCCGGCTGTTTAACGGCATAGTTTGTTTTTTCAATGATAATTTGATTTCCCGGCGGGGGGAGTTGTTCTTTAGAGCCAATGAACAGTTGCATAATTACAAACCCGCCCAGCAATACGGTTATCAGATAAATGGGGATATCGTTGAGAAAACGCTTTTTCTTACTCATTATATTATTTCTGTTTTACAATTTTTGTTAACATATACAATCCAACAAAGATAATCAAAAACCATGCAAAAAATAACCAAAACCACATGGAACTCCAGTTAGAAATGGCAAAAATGATATAACAGGCCATAGCAACGGATATGAGGTTAATAAGAAACAATAAGACAGCTACTTTTCTGTCTGAAAGGCCTGCATAAGCCAAATAATGTGTAGTGTGGTCTCTTCCCCCAATAAAGGGAGATTGGCCGCGTAAAATTCTGTTTATGGATACGGTTGCTGTATCCGTGATAGGAACAATAAATGCCAGTAGCACGACTATAACCTGTTTTGAATTGAGCCCGTAAGAAACTATTTCCTGGGGGATACTGTTCCAAAAAGAAACGATACCGATATATGCCAGCATAGATCCGAGAAACTGGCTCCCATTGTCGCCCATGTACATTTTTGACGGATGCCAGTTGAACATAAGAAAACTCAGGCATGCTCCCAGGGCAAATAAAATCATAAAAGGCATAAATCCATTCATTCCTTTGTCTGCCACCATCAACACAAAAGCCCCTGCAAAAACACTGATGGAAACAAGGTTGGCAACCGAATCCATATTATCAAGCATATTAATGGAATTCATGATACCAACAACCCAGAATATAGTTATGGCATAATTCAGTAGGGGGTGAGGTGAGATACTGATAAAAATATCAAAAGATATTAGTATGACAGCAATCAGCATTTGAATGACAAATTTAAAAACAGGTGGTGTGTTGATAATGTCATCAGCGAGCCCCATTAAAAAAGCAAGTGTAACGACGATGAACAATGCAATGTACCTTGAGTCAAGTGCAACAGTCTGGTCAATGAGTAAAATATATGCCAAAAAGCCTATAATAAATATGGAATAAAAAGTAATGCCGCCAAAAATTGGTTTAGACTGACTGTTCCAGCGAATGGCAGATTTATTGGCTTTTTTGAGCAAAAATTTAATGGGTTGATTAAGGAAAAACGCATTGAGCCCATAACCCATGAATATTGAAAATACTAAAGCTGCTATCAGCATTACTTCACCTGAAATCATCATTTATTTCTTTTACGCCTGAATAGGTTTTTTAGTGTTATTTTTCGTTTTTTGAGGTTTGGATCATCATAATAGTCTTTGGTATTTACATAATCTCTGTATCCGTATGATTGACCATATCCGTATGAATAGCCATAATGATACCCATATCCATACCCATATTTTCCGGAAGACTCATCCATGCCGTTTAAAACAAGGCTTAGATTGGTAAGTGATTTGCTTTCAGCCAGATTGTTGATGTATGAAATAAATGTACGTGGAGAATGATCAGCCCTGGTAATATAGAATGCATAATCAGAATCCTGAAAAGACCTTATGGCATCAGTGACAATGCCTACAGGGGGCGTATCCACAACAATGTAATCGTATTGTTTTTTAAGTGCATCAAGCATCTGATTGTATTTTTTGGTCAGAATGAGTTCTGATGGATTGGGAGGTATTGGCCCTGATGAAATAACTTCCAAATTATCTATTTCTGTGCCATGAATGCATTCATCAATACTGTGTTTCCCGATAAGAATGGTACTGATTCCATTATTGTTATCAAAACCAAAAGATTTATGGAGCCGTGGTTTTCTGAGGTCCAGATCAAGCAGAATTACCTTTTTATTAGCCATGGCCAGTATGCCACCAAGGTTGATGGCTATAAATGTTTTCCCCTCACCTGAAACGGTTGATGAGATAGTAATCATGGAGGAGCTTTTCTTGTCAACCAGGAAGGCCATGTTGGATCTGATGTTACGGAATGATTCTGTAAGCACAGATTTTGGATTTTTGTGTACGACCAACTGGGAATGCTCTGTCTTCCCTGAATGCAATGGAATAGCGCCAATAACAGGAATGTCAGTAAAAGTCGATATTTCTTGTACGGTACTGATTTTATTGTAAAACAAATACCGAACGAGGATGATAAGAAAACCTATAAATGCAGTAATCAGGATTACCATTATATAGATTTTTTTCCGGGAGGGTTTAATGCGATATTGAGGAACAGTGGCACTTTCAAGAATGATGTTGTCTGATACATAGCCTGCCTGACTTATCATATATTCTGCTTTTTTCTGGATCAACTGATGATAAAAATTCTCGTTGATTGAAAAAAGCCTTTCTAACCTTGCTTGTTCAATATCGTTAAAACTGGAATCGTTGTACGCCTTGGCCTCAAGTTCGCTTATTTTATTTTCATAGTTTTCTTTGTTTTGTTCAAGCTGGGCTAATACCGTATTGATGTAGTCAATGATTTGTTCTTTTTTTGTCTGGATTTGTTTGTCAATGGTTTTGATTTTATAGTTATCTTCGGTAACATCGTTTAACAGCATGTTGCGTTCGTTGTAAAGATCCATCATAGAATTAAGCATGCTTTTCATGAAATCTTCACTGCGGGTACCACTGAGCATAGCCATAAGCTCATATATGTTAACATCGCTGCCGGAACTGATTTGTTTAGAGATGCGGATTAAAGTGCTGATTTCAAATTCCAGGTTGATTAATTCATTTTGAAAATCACTGATCCTGGTGGCGATGTTTGGAACACCTATGTTGGTGCGGGAAATGTATTGTTTGGTTCCAGACAATGGGGGAGTGTTTTGATATGTTAACCTGTTGTCTTTTTGGAATTTATTCAATTTTGTTTCCGTGGAGTCCATTTGATTCATCACAATACCCAATTGCTTGTCAATGTAATCAATGATGTTGTTTGCCCCTTCTTTTTTCTTTTCCACTTCATATTTCAGGAATACTGTGCTGATGGTATTGACAATGTCTGCTGTTTTGCGTGCGTTCTTATCTTCAAATGAAATCCTGATTGTCCCTGCGGATTTATTAAGTATATTAATATTTAGCCTTTGGGAATAATTATTAATGATGGAATTTTCATCATTGATGGTGAAATAATATCCCCCTTTATTGAACTGATTTTGATAAAAACTAATTTGATCGTAATCTGAAACCTTTATTTTTATTCTTCCTCCGGGAATATCAGTCCATTGATTGGGGGCCAGGGTAATTTTATGTTCTTTGCCTTTGTATGGATATGTTAGCCGGATGTTTTTTTTGTTGAAATGTAAATTAATTTTGGTGTTCAATAAATCAGATTTGGAGATTTGATAATTTATTTCAAAAGGAGATGTTTTATACAGTTCATACGAAAGAAAAGTCCCTTCTTTGTAATATGAAATATCCAGCGGTAACATGACAAAACACCTTTTTAGAAATTCATGGGAACGCAAAAGTTCAATTACCGGATCAAGGCCTGTTTCATACATTTCCTCCAGTCCGAGAATTTCATTTGTTTTATTTTGTGTTCGTACCTGCAGCACTGCACTGGCTTGATACACAGGGGGTGTGTACCGTATGTAGAGGAATCCGATAATCAAACCTACGGTCAAAAGAATACCAATAATCCAAAGGCTTTTTTTAAAGACTTTAATAAAAGTAAAAAAATCAAACTTTTGGTTAATGACTGGTATTTTATTTTGATTCATAAGCTATTTCGCAATAAAAAGTCCATAAACCGTTAATCCTGTAGTAAGGAGAGTCAGGTATGGGCTTATTTCTGTCAATATCCGGTTGACATATTTAGGTTTACTTTCAACATATATTATATCGTTGGCCTGCAATAAAATATTGCTACCCTGGATTTCTTTCAAATGAGAAATATCGTAATAATACACCTGCGGCTTACCAGTGAGGTCACCCCTGATCAGTTTAATTTGATATGCTTTACTGATATTACTAATTCCTCCGGATTTGGCCAAGGCTTCAATCAGGGTAAGGTTTTCAGATGGGATTGTCAGTACCGTTCCTTTTGTACCACCATCTTTAAAAACAATGACTTTGCGATTTGTAACTTCAATCAGAACAAATGGCTGTTTGTAATATTTTGCATATTCTTTTTCAAGAAAAGATTCAGCTTCCCGTATTGTTTTTCCGGCTAGTTTAATACGTTCCAGGGTAGGTAATTTAATTAAACCGTCATATTCAACAAGGTATTCCAGGCCTTTTTGTCTTTCGTTCCCTCCTCCGCTGGATTGTTGATTACCCAGACCTACAAGAGCAAACCCATCGTTAGTTGTGATGCGGATGGCAAGTTTATCAAAAGGTTTTATCCGGTATTCTTTTTCACTTGGTTTGAATTCTGCAAGAGGATAATCCTCACTGATCTGAAACATTTCAGAGGGACGCAAAGTGCGGCAGGAATGCATGCTTAGTCCCACAGAGGCAAGCAAGAAAATGATACCATATATTTTAAATGATTTCAACATAAATGTAACATTTATCCAGACAAAAATAAGAAAAAAGATTTAAGTGTGGATTGATTATGTTAATAAATGATTATAAAGGCTTTTCATATCGTTTACCAACCTATTAAAATCATAATTTGATTTCACAAAAACCCACCCTTCCTGTGCCATGTTTTTACGTAAATTATCGTCATTTACCATCAGCAACAGTTTAGCTGTATAGTCGTTTAGGTTTTTGTTTTGAGCCAACAGAGCAGTTTTACCAGGAATGACTGTGTTTTCAATGCCCCCAACATTGGTAGTAACAACCGGCGTGTTTGCTGCCTGAGCTTCAATCAAACTTACTGGTGTGCCTTCATTAATGGATGTCAAACAGGCAATATCCAAACCGGGGTAAACCAAGTCAATTTCCTTGATCCATGAGGTGAAAATGATGTCTGAATCAGTGTTTTCATGCTTCATACTTACTGACAAACCCAAGTGGGCAGCGTGTTTTATCAACTGATTTTTCAATTCTCCATCGCCAATAATAAATGCTTTTACTTTTTTATGTGTAGCTGATTTTGTTTTGGCAAATGCATCCAAAAACAAGGCGTGATTTTTAACTTTTGTTAGCCGGCCTACAATGCCTATGGTTAATGTATCAACAGCGATGTTGTATTTGCGTCTGAATGCACTGCGTTTCTCCTGATAATGTTGTTGAAAGCGTTCAAGATCAAATCCAAGTGGTATAACGTTGAAATTCTTAGCAGCAGCAATTTTATGTTTAAAAACCAACTCCTGTTTTTGCTGTTCGCTAATCGCAATGATACGGGTTGTTTTTTTTGCCAGGTTCCGGTCAATTTGTTTATAAATGGCAGTTTTGGGTTTATTAAAATAGGAATGATAAATGTGTCCATGATAGGTATGAACTATGACCGGTACTTTCAGCCGATGGGCGGCAAGCCGTCCGAGAACACCCGCTTTTGTGGCATGGGTATGCACAATGTCAGGGTTCCAGCGTTTAATAATATCTCTGATTTTCTGATAGGCCAGGTAATCATTTCTATAATTGATTTCCCTTTGCATTTCAGGGATGATGATGGGATGCAGGCCCAGATTTTTTACAATGTAATCAGATGCCCCTTCGTATTCCGCATTTTTACCTCCAATGAGTAAGGTTTCAAATTCAGGTGCCATATATTTACTCAGGTAAGCCACATTGTAGGTAGGACCGCCAAGGTTAAACCTGTTTATTATGCGCAATACTTTCGGCATTACATCATTGTTTTTTTCCACCATATCTGGAAAACAAGCATTGCCCAAATCCTGGCATGTATGTCACCCGGGTTGTTGCTGTGAAGGATTTTTTTCATTTGCATGACTTTTTCCGGGTTGAAAATTCCTTGTTCTACAATAAATTGACGATTAAACACATGCTGATCCAGCTTTGAGCTGAGTTCGTTACGGAACCATACTAGCAACGGAACTTCAAAGCCATGTTTTGATTTTTGTAATAAATTATTGGGAATGTGTTTCGAGAAACTATCTCTTAAAATATGTTTTTGTGTATTTTCAGAAATTTTATATTCAAAAGGGATGCTAAATGCAAAATCAACCACATGATGATCAAGAAATGGCGTTCTTACCTCCAGGCTGTTTCCCATTGACATCATATCAACCTTATACAACATGTCATTGGGAAGACACATATGCATATCAGAAAACAGGATGGAATGCATATCATCAGGAGCTGATTTTACATGATGCAATAGATTTGCCTTTCTTGCTTGATAACTATCTGTGTCGTCGATATGATTAAGAAGCTTGTTGATGGATTTTTCGGATGAAAGGCTGCACCAAAACCAGTATCTTTCTTCAGGGGAAAAATTCAATCCCGTGGAATAACGATTAATCTGCCTTATGATGTTCTGGATTTTACGTTGCCGTGATTGGGGCAACGATCGCCAGATGAAATTGGTGTTCCTGAATAATTTATTCTGAAAACCATTTATCAATGCTTTTTGATGTGCCATGTATTTGTTGTACCCTCCGAACATTTCATCTGCCCCATCACCACTCAGAGCTACACGAACATTTTTTGATGTATGTTTACTTAGGGTATAAACTGCCAGTGCCGAAGAATCAGCAAAGGGTTCATCAAGGTAATCCAGCATATTATCCAGATCTTCCAGCATTTCTGATGTTGTCGTTATGAAACTGGTGTGATCCGTATTGTAATAATGTGCAAGCGTTTCAGCATCTTTGGTTTCATCAAAATATGGCTGATCCTTAAAACCCAAAGAATATGTTTTTAGCTTATCGGTATGTTCTGATGCAAGCGCAACAATGATTGATGAATCAATACCTCCGCTTAGGAAGGCTCCCAATGGAACATCAGATAACATACGCCTTTTGACAGACATGTTCAGTCGTTGTTGAAGTTCTTGAATAGCGGCATCGTAGGAGTTGATATATTTCTTTTCAGCTGATGGTTCGGGAATACGGTAATATGTATTTTCTGAAATCCCCTGTTTTGTAATAACCATCATTTTTCCCGGTTTGAGTTTGTACACATGCTTAAGCATGGTATGATCATCGGGAATGTAATTAAGTTGAAAGTAAGCATGCAGGCTGGCTGTATCGAGTTCCCGGGGTACCGGATACTGAAGCAATGCTTTCATTTCTGATGCAAAGGCCAGAAATTTATCGTTGTAATAATAAAACAGAGGTTTGATGCCAATGCGGTCACGTGCAAGAATCAGACGTTCTTTTGCCTTGTCCCAAATAGCAATGGCAAAGCATCCATTGATTTGTTTAATGGCATCCAAACCACACTTTCTGTAAAGCTGTAATACTACCTCGGCATCTGATTTTGTTCTGAATTCATAATGTGCATGAATAAGTTCCTTCCTGATTACAGGATGATTGTAAAACTCACCATTAAAACTTACCATGATGTTGCCATCCTGACTTACAAAAGGTTGATCGCTTTGTGCTCCGGGATCAATAATGGACAGGCGGGAATGCCCTAAAACAACAGGCCCTGATCTAAAAATATGCTGGACGTCAGGCCCTCTTTTGCATAGGCAATCAACAGCAGATTGAGTAAGCGATTCAATGTTTTTCTTACTTCGTGTTAAATCAAAAAACCCTGTGATACCGCACATGACAATGTTTTAAAGGGGTTTAAAATCATAACGTAATTTCCCTGTTTTATTTGATCAGTTGGTATTTTTTCAACCAATCTCCCTTTTCTGAGTGTATCTGGATGAAATACATGCCCTGCGGATAATCGCTGATATCGATATTTACCTCACTAGTGTGATTAATGCGTTGTGTAAGGATGGTTTCTCCAAGGTAATTATAAACACTGATACTTGCATCTGTCAATTTTTCATTGCAGTGTATCCTGAAGTTTCCTGAGCCGGGATTTGGGAAAAGTTGAATTTTTTCTATGACGCTGGAGCTTATTGTTTCACTCAGGTTGGCACATACTTCAGGGTATATGGCGTGATCAACAGCTAACTCCCAGCTATTGCCATCATAATATGGATACCAGGACCTATCACTAAACTGTTCCCATGCTGTTCCCGGTGAACTGTCCCCATCTGTATTGGTGAATAGTGCAAAAATATCACCACCTTCAGGAAGTACAATGCCGGCAAAAAAGTCGCCATTGACTTCTATGGGACTGTCAAAGGCAAACTCAAAATAATCACCTGCCTCGGTAAAATTGTTTGTTATGGTACTCATGGGGATACTTTTTGAACCAAGTAAATTCCCGGGGCTACCTCCCACTTCATCCCATACGGCAATGTCTATGGTAGAAGATGTGCCTTCGGCATATGCTGCATGAAAGCCAAGTGTAAACACATAACCAATGCCACTGTGTTCAAAATAGTTGGTTTTTGACAAATCACCATAAGAGTTGTTGCCAGCGACATAACCAGATCCGCCGTTAGTGGTATAGACAGTAGGTGTTCCTGTTAGCGGATAATTCAACCAGGTACAGTCTTCTCCTGTACCCCCTGTGTTGACGGTTATATAATCGGTTTCGCTGTGTGTGTCTTCCGACCCGTTCCCACTAACGGTGAGGCTTACATTGTATGTGCCTTCCGTGTTGTATGTTACTGAAGGGTTTTCTGCGCTTGATGTTGATGGTGAGCCTCCTTCAAATGACCATGCGTAATTTTCCACCGTTCCAGTGGAAGTAGATGTAAAATTCACCGTACCACCCTCGGTTACGGTTTGTGTGTTTGAGGTAAACCCGGCAGTGACAGTGGTATTGTTGGGATCATAAAAATTGAGCGATACAGTACCCGTATTGGCCGGATCCAGCCATGGTTCCAATTTATCTGTGTTTGTGCTACCATTGCTGTTCCAGTGATAAGAAAATTTCCCGTAGAGGTCCCAGCCATTGGTATTTTCACAACCTGAAGTGCCACCTGAAAGGGTGCCCATGACCAAACCATTGCTTTTGAAAATGGGGCTGCCCGATGAACCACCTTCAGTGATACCGTGTCCGTTTGTTGTTGCTGTCCAATATACCCTCCAGCAGGCATTGGTAGCACCTGTACTTTCGCCACCATTGTATGTGGCAGATTGTAAGGAGCTTGTATAGGTGGATATTTTTTTGATATCCCCCGAAGGGTGATGTATGGATACACCATTGCCGCTGGATGTTGTGCTTCTGTCCCATCCGTTGTAAACAACATTGTAATTTGACGGCGGTGTTTGGTTCAGTTCAACCAGCAGGAAATCAGAGCCGCCATCCATGGGTCCTGATGACACAAAATCACATCCTGTAATGGTGTTGGATGATGGTTCACTTGTGCCGTTGCTGCATCCACTTGATTCATAGTTGAAATAATAAGTCCAGGAATCGTAATAGCCTGTATTGACATCGCCGCCACAATGATACGCTGACAAGAAATACGGTGTGCCATTTTCATAGGTGTTGTTTACCAGGGAACCTGTACAATAATAAGAGTAAGTGCCATCGTTGAACAATATTCTTGCTACACCTTTCTTTTGCTGTTGCCAGTCATCACCTTCTGAACAGTTAACGTTTACATTACAGGAACCTGAGCTGCCAAAGTTTTTCACTTCACGGTAAGGGTCAGGTGCATATCTGAAAACATAATTCACATGCTTGATGCTTATTTCAGCTTCATTTGAAAAATTCTTTTGTGGCATGCCTTCAACCTGTTTTGTGTGTGGAGATATGTATTCCAGGATCAGGCTTTCTCCGTAAATCATTTCCGTAGCAAAGTCACCACCGTTAGCATTGTTTTTATGATTAAAAGCACCAATGGTTTGGATTTTATCAGGGCTGTAAATGTAAAGTTGTGATCCTTTGGGCAAATCAAAAGATTCATAAATAAGCGACAGTGCCTGAGCGTTTTTGGATGTGATTTGTAATCGCCATAATCTTCTGCCGTCTTCAAGCATAGCCCATGAGCCTGCATTATCCATATTGATATCAACATCAATGAAACGACCTACTTTTGGTGGCTGTCCATGAGCGTCTCCTGTTATTGCTTCCTGGAGTAGCTTGTTTACATCAGGGCTTCTGAGTTGAATGTGATCAATTTCAGTTTTTAGATGCTTCTGGCTGTAAGACCATGGTTTCCCACCGTATGATATTTGAGACAAGGCTTCCACATTACATACGAAAAGCCATACAATAACGGATAAAATAATAACATGTGCTTTCATAAATTTCAAGTTTATTTTACAAATATAATCAAAATACAAAAAGGAATAGATAATTTTTACAATTGCTTCACAATATAGTTATATGATAGATGATTTTGGTTAATATCCGGTTTGTGCGAAAATATTCCATAAATAGCCGAACCTGTTCCTGTTAATTGAGCATAATCAGCACCTGCATCATACAGTTGGGTTTTTATTTTTTTCAATTGCGGATGCATATTAAAAACAACGGTTTCAAATCTATTGTTGATATAATTTTTCCATGATGAAACTGGGATGGTATGTAAATCTCTCAGTTCATAGTCTGCCGGACTGATGGTTATTTTACTGAAAATACCCCCTGTGTCAATATGTATATCCGGAAATACAATCATCACATATTTCCCTTCCAGGTTAAGTTTAATTTCTTCCATGATTTCACCTCTGTTAGTGGCAAAAACCGGTTTGTTTTGGACAAAAAACGGGCAATCGCTACCCAGCTTTAGTGCTAAAGTCATCAGTTTTTCAGCAGGCAAGCCGAGCTTAAATTGCTTGTTTAAATTTTGCAAAAAGAAAGCAGCATCCGATGATCCACCACCCAGTCCACTGCCGGCAGGAATATGTTTATGCATATATATTTTGACAGGGGGAATTTGATGTTTATCGTGCAGAAGCTTCCATGCTTTTAAGACAAGATTATCAGACGGGGAGCCTGGAATTTTTATGCCCGACAGGTGGATTTCTGTTTGCTTTTCAGTGGGGACAACTTCCAGGATATCATACAGTGGTACGGGATAAAAAACGGTTTCGATATTGTGATACCCGTTATCCTGCGTGCCTGTGATGTATAGTCCGATGTTTATTTTTGCATTTGGAAAACTAAGCATAAGAAAAGCCTTGCATTAATGTAAAGCTAAAAAATAGTCACTCTATTCTAATTAATTATTTATTTCAAATCAGCCGATATTTAGAAAAGAGCGTAAAATAGTTAATTATTTCGATAGCTGAATCTTTGCATAATGCATATTGTCATTAACATCAGTAAGGCTTAAAAGATAAATGCCCGTGGCGAATTCTGACAAATCAATCCGTGTTTTATTTTCATGGACATTTTGTTTTGCCAGTGTTCTGCCCGTATTGTCAGTGATCTCAATATATTTCAACTGATCAGATTCCACATAAACAACTCCGCTGCTGGGATTAGGATAAACGCTGAAAAATCTGTTTGTGTTGCTTTCTATATTTGAACTACCGTTCCCTGTTACATTCACGTACGCTTCGGCATTTGAGGATGTGTTGCTGATGTAGTCATTGTAGGTAGTTTCATTATCCGGTAAAAATTTCACATAAATTGTGTCATTCAGGTTTTCTGTATCAAAAGGAATGTTTAAAGCAGAATTAAATCCTGAACTACTGTTGAATGAAACCTCAAAATTATTTGAAGGACTGTAAATGAATACCGTGTCTGTCAGATTTTCTCCGGTAAGTATATATGACATCACTGCCGATTCACCTGCTGTAACACCTCCGAAATTCAACACATAAGGATCCACAGAAAGTGTTGGTACATAAAGGCAGAAAGCGATGCTGGCTTCCTCTCCAAAATCATCTTCTACGGTACCATATACCTCAGAAGTCTCCAGGTTGGTGATGGTAGCATAACCGGGGTCTGGATACAAAAAACCTAAACCGTTGCTCTCACTGTCATAAATAGTAAAAGTATAACATCCTGAACCGAGGCACCAGTCGTAATAATGATGAGTTTCTCC
>JAYENB010000097.1:0-19412 GCA_034721855.1 Bacteroidota bacterium | reverse complement strand
TCCCGGAATAGAAACTTCCCTGGCAGTTTCTTACCCACACATCCAGCACCACATCGGTAGAATCTGCCATAAATGACATCCAGGAGTTGTTGTTGATGCTGCCACAAAAAATGCCATCGTGGTCATAATCAATATATTGGTGATCCGTTGAATATGCATCGGACGTATTTCCACGGTATCCGTTCAGATCACATATAGGTGTATTGATTTCACAGGAATCTCCGGCGGGCATAGTGTTGGCCGTAGAAGGTGGCAAGCAATGTTCAGGGCAATCAATACTGACTTCAAAACCGGCTTTGTTGACAGCACCATCCGAAGTTATCCTGATGGTAATAAACCCGGATTGGGCGTAGTATGCATTTCCACGTTCATCTACAGTACTTTGAGGGAAGGTGGTGACAGAATCCAGAAATATGCCTGATGTACTTGAAGTACCGTCGTAGAAAATGAGATAATCACATTCGTGCTCAAATTCATAAAACTTGATGACCGCCCTTATGCACGAATTGTTGGTTGAGGCAAACGTGATCTCATAATCGGAGTCGTCTGCATAATTGCCTGCAGAACCACCTTCATCAAATAAGGTTGCTTCGCATGTGTTGATGGTCTGACCGTTGGTAGAAGCATCCAGGTTATAAGTTTGGGCAACTGCCAATACGGGTAATAAACAAAGGGCTAAAAAAACAGATTGAAATTTCATTTTCATGATGATTTATTTTTGATGTTGTTCTTTAATTATGGATAATTGTTCCCTAACTTCTGCTTTTGATTTCAGAATGATGTAAGGGCCTGTTGATTTTTCAGGATTGAGATATACTTTTTGATTTTTAGAATCGTGCCTGAATGTACCGTATTTTGAAATGTTGATATCCATGGGATCAATTTTGTTTTTCATTACAATTGGAATACGGTATGAATCCGCATAGAGGTAATTGACCTGGTAGATTTTGTACTCAGGCATGCTTTGAATTTCCTGTTCAGAATAAGCGTTTAAAACTCTTGAGTCAACAAGGTTCAATTTGTCTGTTGTTTGTGCAGATAGCACCAGTGGAAATAAAATCAGTGCTAAAAATGGAAGGAATCGTTTATTTTTCATCATAATTTTTGATTAATCAGTTATTATTTTAATTTCTACCACGGAAAAATTGAATAACCAAATTTTCCTTTGTATGCAAATATAATAAAAAATAATTATATGGGGAAATTAAATTTGCATCTTTATGTTTGATATCCTGAAGATGTTGTAAAAAATGTACTGATGTTTTAAGGCATGCTATTTTTTTGTTGTCCATTTCTCTAAATGCACCATTTTATCATCGTAGCGGTATTCAGGGGGTAAATGTTCAGCAGGCACACCAATGGGGAAAACGGCAAATGGTTCGAGGTGGTCAGGAATATTCAGGGTTTCTTTAACGCCTTTGATGCGCGGGGGCACACTCCATGTGGCGATCCACACGGTTCCAAGTCCGAGTTCATGGGCTGCGAGGTATATATTTTGTGCTGCACAGGAACAATCCTGCGGATAAAAACCGGGAAAGCCTTCTTTGGATTTATCACCCAAAATGGCGATAGCCACCTGTGCCTGCCTGAACATATCGTTGCCCTCATCAATTTTATCGGCCAGGGCGTTTAGTTTTGCTTTATCCCTGACCACAACAAATTCCCAGGGTCGTCCGTCGCCGGCACTGGGTGCATTCATGGCAGCTTTGAGTATTTTTTTTATTTGGGTATCGGTAACAGGTGCATCCTTAAACTGATGGATACTGCGGCGTGTCATTATTGCTTCTAAAGTGTTCATAACGTAATCTTTATTTTGGGATAAAGATGCGAAAAATTGAGGATTTAGACAAGGTTTTTAAGTTGTGCTTCAATGAGCCTGATGTTTTCTTCGGCATCGGCCTTTTTTTGTTTTTCCTTTTCTACTACCTGCCCGGGAGCGTTGTTGACAAAGCGTTCGTTGCTGAGTTTTTTCATCACCGTTTTAAGAAAGCCTTTGTTGTAATTGAGGTCTTTTTCGAGCTTTTTTATTTCTTCTTCCGTATTGACATGTTCGCCGACGGGCAGATAATATTCGTTTGTGTTGACCATAAATCCGGCAGCTCCTTCAATCTTGCTGTCCACGTGCTTGAATGATGAAAGATTGCATAATTTCGTTATGACCGGTTCAAATTGGGGGGTGTATGTTTTTTGATGCGGGATTAAATTGAGCTCGAGCGCATCTTTCATGGGGATGTTTTTTTCTTTGCGAATGGTGCGGATGTTGCTTACCACTTCTTTGGTTAATTCGAAATCCATCAGCAGTTTTTCGTCAGCATTTCCGGCACCGGGCCAGTTTGCGATGATGATACAATCGTTTTCATCGCGCTTGTTTATCAGGTGCCATATTTCTTCGGTGATAAACGGCATAAAGGGATGCAACAGTTTCAGCAGCGTTTCAAAATAACCAATGGTAGATTGGAGCGTATGTTTGTCAATTTTTTGTTGGTATGCCGGTTTGATGGTCTCAAGGTACCATGAGCAGAAATCATCCCAGAATAAGCGGTAAACGGTCATCAGGGCTTCAGAAAGCCTGAATTCATCAAACTGTTTGTTTAGTTGATTGATGCCGTCATTGAGTTTGTGATTGAACCATATGACGGCTTCATCGGCAGCAGGGGATTGTTGTATCTTCGGGTCGGATTCCCATGATTTTACGAGGCGGAATGCGTTCCATATTTTGTTGGCAAAATTCCGGCCTTGTTCGGGGAGATTGTCATTGTACAGCAAATCACCGCCTGCGGGTGAACAAAGCAGCATGCCCATGCGTACTCCGTCTGCTCCATATTTATCCATCAGTTTGATGGGATCAGGGCTATTGCCGAGTGATTTCGACATTTTTCTGCGCTGGGTATCACGAACGATGCCGTGCAGATACACATTGGAAAAAGGTTTTTCCCCCGGGTATTCATACCCTGCCATAATCATCCTGGCTACCCAGAAGAACAGAATTTCCGGGGCAGTAATCAGGTCATTTGTGGGGTAATAATAGTTAAAATCCTCATTTTCAGGGTAACGGATACCGTCAAATACAGATATTGGCCACAGCCATGAACTAAACCAGGTGTCCAATACATCTTCGTCCTGTCTGAGGTCATTGATAGTAAGCTTTGGGTTGTTGGTTTTCTCCCTGGCCAGTTTCAGGGCTTCTTCTTCGGTTTCGGCAACCACATAATCGTTGTTGCCGGGCAGGTACCATGCCGGGATGCGATGTCCCCACCAGAGCTGACGTGAAATACACCAATCGCGGACATTTTCCATCCAATGTCGGTATGTATTTTTAAATTTGGGCGGATGGAGTTTTATTTCATCATTCATCACGGCGTCCAATGCAGGTTTTGCCAGTTTTTTCATTTCCACAAACCATTGCATTGACAGTTTGGGTTCAATGACTGAGTCTGTACGTTCGCTGCGGCCGATTTTGTTGATGTAATCTTCTGTTTTTATTAAAGCCCCGCATTTTTCCAGTTCTTTGGCGGTCAATTCGCGGGCTTCAAACCTGTCTGTGCCGACAAAAAGCTCAGCCTTTTCGTTGAGTGTGCCGTCATTGTTAAAGATATCAATGGAATCAAGGTTGTGTTTAACGCCGATTTCATAGTCATTGACATCGTGGGCAGGTGTGATTTTCAGGCATCCGGTACCAAATTCCATGTCCACGTATTCATCTTCAATGATGGGCACAATTCGGTTTACCATAGGGACAACAACGCGTTTGCCTTTGAGATGAGCAAATCGTTTGTCGTTGGGGTTAATACACACAGCGGTATCTCCAAGAATGGTTTCAGGGCGTGTTGTGGCAATGGTGACGTATTCATCGGGATTGTCTGCTACCTGGTAACGGACGTAATAGAGTTTGGATTTCTCTTCGGTGTAAACGACTTCTTCGTCAGATACGGCAGTTTTGGCCTGCGGGTCCCAGTTTACCATACGTACACCACGATAGATGAAGCCTTTTTTGTATAGATCAATAAATACTTTGATAACAGATTCGGAGCGTGGTTCATCCATGGTAAAAGCGGTACGTTCCCAGTCACAACTGGCACCAAGTTTTTTGAGTTGCTCAAGGATGATGCCCCCATGCTTTTCTTTCCATTCCCAGGCATGTTTCATGAATTCATCGCGGGAAATATCACTTTTGTTGATGCCTTCTTCGCGGAGTTTGTTTACAACCTTAGCTTCGGTGGCGATGGATGCATGATCGGTACCAGGTACCCATACGGTGTTTTTTCCGAGCATACGCGCCCGCCGTATCAGGATATCCTGTATGGTGTTATTGAGCATGTGGCCCATGTGAAGCACACCGGTAACATTCGGGGGTGGTATGACATTGACATAAGGTTCCCTGTTGTCGGGTTCAGAATGAAAAAAACCTTTGTTCATCCAGTGTTTATACCATTTAGATTCTGTTTTATCGGGGCTGTATTTGCTCGGAATTGCCATGAATAAAATATGTTTTTGTTATCAGGCCACAAAAATAGCATGATTTTTTTAGATGACAGGTATTTTTTGATTTATGTTTAACCTCAAATCCGCAAATAGTTTACTACTGCATCGCTAAACTATACGCCATCTGCGGCAATGCTCAACATTGCGCGCTTCACCGTAGCTAGGGCTACAATTACAGTGCTCATGTTGGCGCTTCGTTACGCAAACCACTTGCGGATTTGAGGTTTCATGCTTGTTTCCGTATTATTTCGTGTAATTTTAACAGCTAAAGACACCAGGTTAATTTCTTCATTTTCGTTGGCTCTGATATCGTAGCTTGCATTCCAGCCGGCATTGGTTACAAGGTAAGAAAGGTTGATGCTGCCTTTTCCTGTGATGTTTCCGGTTATGTTTACAACGACCTGCGGAACAACCGTGTTTTGAGTATAGTTGTTTTGTTGATTCCATGCTTTGAGTTCTGTTAATCTTGATTTCATGCGGGCATAAACCTGGTCATGCGGGTATTTTTCACGTGTCAGTTTTTGTGTGAGACAGTTTTATTTTGCCGGTTGTCAGCGCCTATAAGCAGGCGATCTTGAGACACATTGGTAGATAGGGAACATAGTAAATTCAAAATTTATTTTAATTCTGAAATTTTATGTGTATCTTTGTTTTGTAGTATTTTGTTTTTAGTTATTTATTAACTGCGAAAATTCAGTTATCAGCACAATAAGGTGTTGTTACGAAATAAAGTAAACAGAATAGGCGAAGTTATTTTTGTTTTTTTACAAGGCATAAAAACTGCGAATAGCCACAGTTTATTTAAAGTTTTTATAACGAGGTAAAAAGCAAAAAGAACGAGCTTAAACGTTCAGGTTATTTTGTAACAATGCCTAAATACAGATATATGAAAAAACTTGTTTTGAATCTTTTCTTTTTCTTTTTGTGTTTTTCAATCATACAGGCACAAAATATTAAGCAGACTTTCTCACTGGATTTTAATTCAAAATCAGGCCTGACATACCATCAGGGATATGACAGAAATTCATTTTCAGAAGTGTTTACACTGGTTGATGACAATGTTTATGCATTCCTTTCTCAATCAGAGATGAAAATTATATTGTTTGATATCAATAAAAACGAAAAATCGGGAGAAATTTTTCTTGATGAACCTGTCTATGATATGACCTATTATAATTCACAATTCTGGTTAACCGGTAAACAGGATGTTTTTGTTTTGAATAACAAAGGAGAATTGATAAACAAGATCTCCTATAAAAAATCAATGCCTTACATTGATAAGATTATCTTCAATAACGGAAATATTTATTTTTGTGATCCCGCCCAGAATTCGTACCGAATTGATCAGAAAGGATTTATCAAAACAGAAGGAATTCCTTTAAATGATGGCAGTTTTGGTTTTGTGAGTAGAGAAGAGAAATCAGATATTCGATTTACCCGGATCATAAATGATAACATTCAAAAAGCCTGGCAATATACATCGGATAAAAAATTGGGTACTGTAAAGATTATTGGCTCATCTGCTGATAAAGTGATTCTAGATGTTCAGTATATTGTTCAGGAGGTACCACTAAAGGTAGAACGCAGTATTTTTATTCTTGACATTTCGGGTGAAAAGATTGCTCTGGAGGAAAAAATCAAAATGCCCAATGTGTATTATACATATATAAGGAGAGATATGCTGGTACATGATCATACGCTGGATATAATGATTTCTACGCCACAGAAAAATATGATATATTCTGTTGATCTGGATCATACAAGCGCAAAAGAGAGTTTGTTATTTCCCCAGGAATTATATTTATATAGCTATCACTATAATAACCATTTAAAATCTGCCAAAGCACTTGAAAAAGAATCGGTCAATACAAAAATTACAAAAGCATCGATTACCAGAACGCAGATTATTGCTAATGCTGAACCCTATGATACTTATGTCTGGACGTGTACCTCAGCAAATATTAAGGATGAGGATTGTGGCGGTGTTCATGTAACCACACCATCCTGGGTTCAGGTGGGTACTAATGTATCTATTCCTTACATGTGGGGAGGATGGTCAACATTGCCACAATATGATCAGGGCATTGCTGACGGAGTTTCTGCAGGTGATTCTTGTACTGTTGGTGCGGGGGCCAGCTCATCATGTGCTGTTGGTGTTGATTGCTCAGGTTTTGTGTCTGTTGCCTGGGAGCTTCCCTGGAAATACGGTACATCAACATTGCCCGATATTTCTACTGCTTATTCAAGTTTTGACGAGCTAAAACCCGGTGATATAGTAAATAATGCAGGCAGTCATGTGAGGCTTGTTCATACCTGTTATGGCAATGGTTCCTGGCTGATTATTGAAGCTTCGGCTTCAGCAACAAACTGGAGCGTTGGATATTCAACATATACCACAACAAATTTGGTAGGGAGTTATATTCCAAGATATTATGATGATGTGATAGAAGGTCCTGTGGATTCGCTGCCTCCAACTACTTCGGTCTCAGCCTCAGAATGGGAAACTGCTGATTTTCAGGTAAATTTTGTGGATATTGATGATCTTTGTTTGGGGGATCAGTTTTACATGGTCAGTGATTATAATGGAACTGAGTGGAGAGCAAATGCTGACCATGGATTTTTTAATGATGAATTTGATTCTGCTATAAACCAGGAATGGACCAATCTCGATGGCAATTGGTCGGTTATTTCAGGTGCATTAAATCAATCTGATGAAACCAATAGCAATACAAACATCTATGTCAATGTCCAGCAAAGTGGTGGAAATGTTTATCTCTACCACTGGAAAATGAAGATTAGTGGTTCAGGCACAAACCGCAGAGCCGGAATTTACATCTTTTCTGATGATGCTACACAATTGCAGAGAAATAATGCTTATATGATTTATTTCAGGGTAGATCAGAACAATTGCCAGATATATAAATCAACAAATAACTCAATATCCTTGGAGAGTGAATCAGGTTGCACTGTTAATGCTGATGAGTGGTATGATTGTAAGGCTGTTTTTAATACAACAACAGGAAAAATAGATGTATATCAGGATGATATACTTGTAGGTACATGGCTTGACACAAGTCCGCACAGTTCTGGCAATGCAATATCATTAAGAACCGGAGAGTGTAATGTTTCATACGATAATATCAGGATTTATTGCTCAAGAAATTCTTCTGAAACAGTGACTTTAGGTGCCAGCAACGATATTCGGTATCAGAATCCTTCACCAGCCCAGCCTTCCTGCAAAATATTTTCTCTGATTACTGATTCTGCCCGATTTATGTCAAATTGCGATTCGGCTTATGTCAACATTGACTGGACATCCCCTGATGCGGTGGCACTGCGTGATGGTGCAGAAACCGATACCGACACCATTTACGGTTTAACACAGTATCCGGCTAACTGGGATAACCCCGGCGACATAAATTCCGGTATCAATACGGTTGAAATGGCTTTGGGTACAGAACCGGGTTTGACAGATGTGCAGGGATGGACATTGGTAAGTTCCGGGAATGCATTTGTTTTTTCTGATGTTGAAATGTTGCACGACAGCATGTATTATGCCAATCTCCGGTTGACAAATAATGCGGGCCTGGATACTATTGTTAGCAGTGATGGGGCTTTGGTCCGGCATGAAGCCATGGCGGATTTTTTAGTCAGCGAAACTGATGTTTGTGTCGATGAAAACGTTGAATTCTATAATACGTCGGAGTATGAAGATTCTGTAAGCTGGTTTTTTGAAGATGGAAGCCCTGAGTTTTCATCGCTGGATACTGTGTCGGTGGACTGGGCTGAAAGCGGAAGTTACACGGTAAGTCTTACTGCCTGGTATAACGGCAACATGACAGATACCACCCTGGACGTGAATATTACAAAGCATGCTTATCCCATACCTGATTTTTCTGCCTTATCCACAGAAGTTGAAATGCCGGATGCCTTTGTTGCCTTTGTCAATGAATCTGAACATGCGACGGATTTTTACTGGGATTTTGGTGATGAAAATTTTTCTGAACAAGCCGAACCCTGGCATGTGTATGATACCACGGGGGTATATACTGTGATGCTGGTGTCTGGCAATGATTACTGCGCAGCAGATACGCTGGTAAAAGAGGATTACATTACTGTGCACGAGGAAAATGCCATTGGAGATATAGCATCAGCGGGGGTATCCATTTACCCAAACCCTGCCAATGATAAATTGTACATTGAAATGTCTGAAACATCATATTCCCTCACCGACGTATTGGTGGTAGATATGCAGGGCAAACGTTTGCTTGAAAAATCGGTTGAGGCTCACCATTCTGACCGGATATCCATTGATCTTGGCCAATTAGCTGCCGGAACGTATTTCATTGGTTTGAAAACAAAGGACAATGTGTTGTGGCAACAATTTGAAAAAATAGAGAAATAACAATCGAAGGAAGGTTTTTATTTTGAGGGCGTGCCCCTGAATTTTTTGTTAATTCCCTACAAAAAAGAATGAGCCCAGTCTAAAAAGTCATTTCTTTGCCACTAAGACACAAAGACACAAAGTCTCACAATTTAAAATACTGCAATACAAATACTTGTGACTCTTGGTGTCTTCGTGACTTTGTGGCATTTCTCATTTTTTTGACTTTTTAGACAGGGCTCAAGAATGAAATTTTCGTAATTTTGAGTGCGGAGAATTAATGGTCAACGCCCAATAAAGATACCGATATGCAGGATGATTGATGATGTAAGCGTACTTTTTTGAGGGATATAAGTTAGTTAGAGCCAATGCAAGAAAAAATCCACAACGACACAAATTGACGTATACGAAAACTAATTTTGATAATAATATAAACTTAAAAAGAAAAAAATAATGGAAGCAAAAACTACAATAAGAAAAATTTTCGCAGGGAATAAAATAATTGTTCCAACATATCAGCGTGCTTATTCTTGGGACACACCAAGAAAAGACAGATATGGAAAAACACAAACAGATGTTTTTATATCAGATTTAGAAGAGTATAATGTAAGCAATACTAAGTCATCTTATTATTTTGGACACTTTTTATTTGAAGAAAAAGAAAATTCAGAATACAATGTAATTGACGGTCAACAAAGATTAACGACAATTGTAATTTACCTTTCTGCTGTTTTTTCAAGACTACAATCTTTAAGAGATTTAACAGAAGAAGAAGAGGTTTGCTATGAAGATATAATAAAGAGAAGGAGTATTATTCGTTTTAGTACAGTCGATTATGATAATCTACTATTTAAAGATTATGTTATTACACAGCAAAAAATAAATATAAATAATATTGAAACCATATCGTCTAAGCGCATTATTGAAGCTTTTGACTTTTTCAAAAAAACGTTGAAAGACAAAAATGAGCAATATTTAACAAAAATGCTGGCTACAATAAGCAATGCAACTTGCACAACTCATCCAGTTCAGGATGAAGCCGAAGCAATTCAGATGTTCATCTTTCAAAATAATAGGGGGAAAAAGCCGTCAAATCTTGAAGTCATTAAAGCTCAATTTATGTACACTGTTCATTTACATAGCAATAACGAAACAACTGAACTAATTAAAGATATTAAAGAACGTTTTGAAAAGATATATAAATCAATCGCATCTATTGAAAACAATATAAATGAAGATGATATTTTACTTTATACTCAAAGAGTTTATTTTAACTCATTAGGAGAAAATAATGCCTTAGCAAAAATCAACAAAGAATTAAATAGTAAAAATCCTATATCCTTTGTTAAAGACTTTACTTATGCCTTAGCTGATAGCTTTGAATACTTGAAAACTTTCTTTGCAAAAGATGAAAAAGAAAATATAAATATTCATTCTTTAATTACTCTTGGTGGGATTGCTATTGCCATTCCATTTATTATAAAAGCGTACAAATTTGGATTAAGTACAGTACAAATTGGAGAGCTGTGTCAATCATTAGAAAGTTTGGTTTTACGTCATAGATTGATTGGAACGAGTGCCGATATAATAACAAGAATAAATGGGCCATTTAAAGAATTCTCAAAAGATAACAAGAGTATTAAGCCAATCGAAGATAGAATTAATTGGATGAAAACAAGACCTGACTATTGGTGGGGTCATTGGAATAATGAGAAATTTGAAAACTCACTTCAAGGTAACCTTCATCATCCAATAGCTAAGTTTCTATTATGGAAATATGAAAATAATTTGGAAAGTAATGGTAAGTCTGGTTATGTCTTAAAGAGATTTGATAGTGTAATTAGTCCAGAATTAGAACACATCGCACCAACAACAGAACCTGACCAGAAACCACACGGATATGATACTTATGATGAGAATTTCAGAAATGAGTACTTAAATTGTTTAGGAAATTTCTTATTGTTATCTAAGTCGCATAACTGTGCAGTTGGTAATGTTATTTTCTCGGAAAAATATAAAACCTATACTCATAGTGAACAACAAAGAGAAATACAGAGTTTAATATCTGAAAATGAAATTTGGAGTAAAGAAATCATAAAAGACAGAAAAGAAAGAATTATTAAATTTGTGATGGACACATTTTAATAAAGCACAGGCTCTAATAAAGGCTATACGTAATTTGGGCAATATGCCGATATTGAAGCTTGTAGCATTAGATAGAATTAGTAGTAAATTGAAAGTTAATCGTTTCAAAATCCTAAACTACGCATAGCCAAACCGTTGTGCCCCATTTGATAAAACCGCTACATACATGGAAAATTTGACAGAAAATGATTAAATTTGTAATGATTAATTAAATTAGATAGAATATGTTTAATACGATAGATATAGACCGAAACAATCTGACTATTATGGGTGTGAAATTTTCCGATTTAAAAACTTTGGAAAGTACTGCAAATGCAATCGGAAGTAATATGTTTGAAGGGTTTAAACCAACTCCCAAGAGTGTTGAGATAATTAGAGATTATGTGATTGGAAAAATCACATTATCAGAATTGATAAAATTTGCTAAGGACAAATCGTATGCCTGATTCATACAAATACGTTGACCCAGATTACATCTATACTGACCCCAAAACTGGAATTCTAAGAAATTTAGGAGACATAACGGATCCTGATGATTTACTCTTTTTTGAAAGTGGAGCTGTTACAAAACGCATTCAAGAACTTTACGAAAAACCTATCAAGATAAAAGAAGTAGATAGTCTTTTGAGTATTCATAGACACTTGTTTCAAGATGTTTATTACTGGGCTGGAGAAAGACGAAAAGTTGAGATAAGTAAAGCAGGTAAACAATTTTTCCCAACGACACATTTTAACAATGCTTTTCGTTACATTGACACATTAATTTCGGATTATAGAAGCATATCAAAAGAGAACAATCTGCAGATAGTAGAAAAATTAGCTGAAATTTTGGATAATGTGAATTACCTGCATCCATTCAGAGAAGGAAACGGGCGAGCGCAAAGAGAATTTTTAAGATTATTAGCATCGGAAAAAGGGTTAACGTTAAATTTAAACCCACCCGACAATAAAAATGTTTACGACCAATATATGCAAGGTACTATAAACAGTGATATAAAAACTTTGACAAAATTGATTTTAGACTTAATTGAGACAAATTAAAAATAACGGGCCACAATAAATAGGAATATAAACGGTGCGCAGCCAATGTCCCGTACTTGCTTCGGGAAGCCAGCGAGTATTCCCGGTTTGTCCTGTTGATTTTTTTTTCATCGGGGTTCAACTAAGGTGTTGTGATGAAATAAATTTATCGTTTTGAACAAGTTAAAATAGTCAAGTTATGTCGGAACAATCCCTAAATCCATTGCCGGAGCTATGCACTTTAAGACAGATTGGTTGGTTTTTATGAAGGCGGGATGATGATTTTATACCAAATTGCGTTCAATCCCGTCTATCGCCAGGCAAGCTTACAATATTAAATATATTTATTTTAATTTTGATATTCTTGAACAATCTGTAATTCAGTATAATGCCGATTGATGTTTAAATGTACTTTTATGAGGAGTATAAGTTAGTTACCAGTAATGATAAAAAAAAGATTCCGAAAAAATTTGTATCTTTGTGGTTTAAAATTAAAGCTTATGAAATCGGTAAATATCCAAATATCTGATTTTGAATTTAATCAACTTGGGTTAAACAAAAATACTATTTCATTTTCCGAGTTGATTGACATTATTGGAAAAAAAATAACGAAACAAACGTTAGAAAGAAGTATTCAGTTGTCAAATAAATACGGGCTTTCTAAAATGACAATGGACGAAATTAATGACGAAGTAAAAGCGTGTAGGGATGCAAAAAATAATTCTTGACACTAACATAATTGTTTCTTCCCTTATTCAAAAAAACTATCCTTATCTAATTGTTGGCAATGTATTGACGGAAATGCAATCATATGTATTTCAAATGCTATTCTTGAGGAGTATTTAGAGGTTTTAGGACGTCCAAAATTTTCAAAATTCGCAGACTTTAAAACAAATGCAGACTTTTTAATTGCAAGATTAAGTGAAATGTCAGAAACCTATGAACCAAAAGACAAGTTGGATATTATCGAAGACGAACCAGACAACAGAATTTTAGAACTAGCCAAAATTTCTGAGGCTGATTTCATAATAACAGGTAACACTAACGATTTTACAATGAAGACTTTTGGTAAAACAAGAATACTGACCCCGAAAGAATATTGGGAAGAATATAAATAATAATCGCAGGAAGCACTACTGGCAATCGAGTAGGCTGCCACGTTAGTACAAACTGACGGGGAGAACCTCTCAAAGGTTTACTAAGTCTATCGAAGTATCAATGCCGGTCTTTGCAGTTGGTATTTGCTCATTTATTATCCGCAAATAATCTTCACTGTAAGAGTCACCCCAAACCATGTTTCGACTGGGCTCAACACAACGGCTTGCAACTTGCTACGCTTCGGATTGTTAATCCGCACGGTGGGACTTGCTACCTCTAAAAGGCGACGCACCCACTGGAAAAAAAACACCCGTTTATTTTGGCTAAACAAAATAAATCCGTCTTCACTCCGTCTCCGTTCCACTTCGCCGGACAAGTTTTGTTATGCCGAACAAGTTTTGTATTTTTCAACTTTTTGAGCTTGTAAACAGGTGGGCTCTGGTTCCCGTCCATGACGGAACAGGCTATGCAGGGCACACACAGGCGGGCATACACCATGCGGCGGCTAATTTGATAATTAAACTAAACATCATTAAATTAGCGGTGTGGTAAAACAAAAAAAAAGCCGCCGAACAAGTGTTAGAGACATGTTGTGTGAAGTCTTACCGTAGGGTGATTTCCGCTGGAACCTTGCTGCAATACGATACAATAGAACAGGAAAAATTATTATGACAAACGAAGGAATAAAAAGATTGGAAAAGGAACTGTGGGGAGCTGCTGATAGCTTGCGTGCAAATTCAAAACTGACAGCAGCAGAGTACAAAGATCCTGTGTTGGGGCTCATTCTTTTGCGTTATGCTCAAAATAAATTTGAAGAAGCTAAAAAACAACTGGATAAAGACCTGCCTGTCAATCCGAGAACAGGAAAAAAACGTGAGCTTAAAAAAGACGACTTCATAGCTGCTGGTGCGATGTTTCTGCAGGAAAAATCCCAATTTGATTTTTTGGCAAACCAGCCCGAAAGTGAAGACATTGCAGAAGCAGTAAACAATGCAATGCGATTAATTGAAACCGACTACAAAGACCTTGAAGGAATTTTGCCAAAAAACTATCAGGATTTTGATACCGATTTATTGCGTTCTCTTATTCGTGTTTTTAATAAAGATGTGGTAAAAAATATTGGTGGCGATGTGTTCGGTAGAATTTACGAATTCTTCCTTATGAAATTTTCAATGAGTGGTGCAGGAGCTCAGGAAGGTGGCGAATTCTTTACTCCCCCGTCTTTGGTGCAAATGATTGTTAATGTCATTGAACCAGACCATGGAATCATCCACGATCCGGCATGTGGATCAGGTGGCATGTTTGTTCAAACCGGGTATTTTATCCATAATCACACCAACAAAACAGTGAATGAAGCCATTCGTGCCTACGGTACTGAATTGAAATCAAACAACGTTCGCCTGGCAAAAATGAATCTTGCTGTTCATGGTATTGAAGGAAAAATACTTGAAAACAACAGCTTTTACAGCAATCCACATGACCTTACCGGTAAATGTGATTACGTGATGGCAAATCCGCCGTTTAATGTAAAGAAAATTGACAAAAATAAAGACTACGTTAAAGAAGATCCACGCCTGCCTTTTGGTGTGCCCAAGGCTGATAATGGCAATTACATGTGGATACAGTATTTCCATGCTTACCTGAATGAAAATGGCAGGGCAGGTTTTGTTATGGCGAGTTCAGCAACTGATGCCGGAAACACAGAAAAGCTGATCCGCAAACAACTCATAGAATCACAGGATGTGGACGTGATTGTTTCCATTGGTAACAACTTCTTTTACACACGTTCATTGCCATGCCACCTTTGGTTTTTTGACAAAGGTAAACCTGAGGCAAACAAGAATAAAATCCTGATGATTGATGCCCGGAATACCTATCGTGTGGTGAACTCAACCATTAACGATTTCTCAGAAGGGCAATTATTAAATCTATCTACCATTGTTCAGCTTTACCGGGGGAATACTAATGCAGTGCATCATGCTGTTGATGAGCATAAAAAAGCATTGAAAAATCGCTTTGAAAAGGTGGATGAGCATTATACCAATTATGCCCACATTTTGCAGCAGCTTTCCAAAGAACTGGAAAATGATTCTTTTCTCATTGATGAAAAAGTGGATTTTAAAAGTTTTACGAATCCCGATGAAGCAAAAGCCGTATTTACTATTTACGAGAAACCAGCTGCGAAAGCCAATGAGTTTTTAAAAGAGCTTGAAACTGAAATTGAAAACATTAATCAACAGGTGGTTGAAAAGAAATTGGATAAAAAAACAGCCAAAAGCAAAATAAAACCATTACGCGACAAGCTGAATAAACTCAACCGGCCTTTAAAAGCATATCAGGAGTTAATCAATGAGCACATAAAAGAACTCAAACAAGGCATAGCAGATTGGAACGAATTGCTGAAATACTTCCCCGATAATACATATACCGATGTTGAAGGCCTTTGTAAAATCGTTGATCTTGATGAAGTGAAAGAAAATGATTATTCACTCACGCCCGGTCGATACGTGGGTTACAGCATACAGATTGATGAGGATTTTGATTACAAAGCCCGCATGAAAGAAATACACGGCGAACTGTCAGATTTAAACAATGAAGCAAATGAGCTCATGGATCAAATTTTAAACCTGAAATTATGAGCGAGAAGCAAAACAAAATAGAAATATATAAGACTGAGGATAAACAAACAGTTGTAGAAGTTAAGTTTGAACAGGAGACCATTTGGCTTACACAAAAGCAAATGGCAGAGCTTTTTAATAAAGATGTAAGAACAATAAATGAGCATATAAAAACCATATATAAAACAGGAGAACTCATTGAAAATGCAACTATCCGGAATTTCCGGATAGTTCGCCAGGAAGGCAGGCGTAGCGTTTCCAGAGAAATTGACCATTATAATCTTGATATGATTATTTCTGTTGGTTACAGAGTAAATTCGGTTAGAGGAACGCAATTCCGCATCTGGGCAACACAACGACTAAAAGATTTCCTTGTAAAAGGATATGCCATAAACGAAAAACGTTTAGAACAAAAGCAACAGGAAGTTATACAACTGAAAACAGGAATACAAATTCTAAGCCGTGCCATAGAAGAAAAAGATCAGGAACAGGCAAACGAAATATTAACTGTTTTCTCAAAAGGCCTGGAATTGCTTGACGACTACGACCACGAAGCATTGGATACAAAAGGAAACTCGCGACAGAAAACGGTTTTTCCTGAATACAATAATTATTTTGCTTTTATAGAAACAATGTACTCCGAATTTGAAAGCGATGTATTTGCCAAACCCAAAGACAACAGTTTTCATAGTTCTATTAAGCAAATTGCGCAAACATTCAATGGTAAAGAGCTCTATCAAAGTTTAGAGGAAAAAGCAGCCAATTTGCTCTATTACATTGTGAAAAACCATTCATTTGTTGACGGTAACAAACGCATAGCTGCCGCTTGTTTTATCTATTTTCTCGATAAAAACAAAGCACTTACAAAGCCCGACAAGGAAACAATTATCAGTAACGAAGCACTTGCGGCACTAACGCTTTTTATTGCCACAAGCAAAACCGAAGAGGCCGATATTGTAAAACGATTTATTATTAGTATTTTAAACCGTAATAGGAACCAAATTAAAAACGAGGTATTATGAGGGAAGGGTGGAAAGAAATAAAACTCAAAGAAATATGTAAGTTTAAATATGGTAAGAATTTGCCTGGAAAAGTAAGAGTTTTGGGAAATTATCCTGTTTATGGTTCTTCTGGTATAGTTTCATATCATAAGGATTATTTGCTGGAAGGACCAGGAATAATTATTGGAAGAAAAGGAACTGTCGGGAAGGTGCAATATTCAAAAGATAATTTCTTTCCAATTGATACAACTTTCTATATTCAAGAAGATAAATCAAAAGTAGATTTAAAGTTTTTGTATTATAGATTGCCAATAAGTGGTTTAGATAAAATGAATTCAGATGCGGCTGTTCCAGGTCTAAATAGGACTGCAGCAATTAATCAAAAGATCAATCTCCCCCCACTCCCCACCCAACACCGCATAGCCAAAATTCTCTCCGCCTACGACGACCTGATAGAAAACAACCTAAAACGCATAAAGCTGTTGGAGGAGATGGCACAAAGCTACTTTGATAATTGGTATTCAAAGATTACAGACTATGAAGAAACAAATTTAGGTGCTTTGATTGATCATGAAATTGGTCGCGGCTGGGGGAAGGAAGAAAAATCGGAAGAGTTTAGTAAACCTGCTTTTGTAATACGTGGTACGGATATTGACGAATTACCACATGGAAAAATTGAGAAAGTTCCGTTTCGTTATCACAAGAAATCAAATTTAGCCTCCCGGAGGTTACAAGATGGTGATATAATTTTTGAAGTGTCCGGAGGAAGCAGCTATGAAGGAGTTGCAAAAACATTATTTATTAATGATGAGCTTTTAAGGCAATTTGACCATCCGGTTATGCCTGCAAGTTTTTGTAAATTGGTAAGACCTATGGATAGAAATTATTCAAATTTTTTGTTTCACTTTTTACGTTTTTTACGCAAAAGAGAAGGTACTGAAGTATTTGAAATTAGAAGTGCAAGTAACATAGTAAATTACAATTGGACAGCATTTTTAAAGTTTCAAAAAGTGAATAAACCTACCAATCATAACTTAATTGAATTGAATAAAACAGTCAACCCGGTTTATAAGGAAATTTATAATTTAGGAATCCAAAACCAACGCCTCAAAGAAGCCCGGGATATTTTGTTGCCGCGGTTGATGACGGGGATGGTGGATGTAGAAGAATTGGAGGGACAGGTTAAGGAAAAAATGGAAGATAAGCTGACGATGGCGGCTGAGAATAAGGTTAATTACAGTAAAAATAGAAACATATGAATCAGCAAGAAATAGAACATGTTATACAGGAACCGCATTTCCAAAAAATCATTCAGGAAAAGGACTTTTTCTTTTTAAAAGGACAGCAAGCACTGAATCGTTGGTTGGAGATGGAAGTTTCTGAGCAAATGACGGAAGATTTGATTCGTCTATCTTCAGATTATACCCAGTTTCTGGAAATAGCGGAAATTAACCCGGAAATAGAAAATATAAAAAACAATTTGTTCGAGATCATTGCCTATTGTGACAACAGAGCCAAAGATAAGTCAAATTTTAATCAATACGATGACGATCGGATATTAGCCGATGCAAGTGTCCGAATGGGTAATTGGGTTGAAGGTTTGGTGAAATTCAAATTTAAACATGCCCCAATAACGGGTAAGTCTATTCTTAATGCATTTAATTATCTTTTATCCCCTCAGGAAAATTGCACTATTTTAAGTGAGAATCATCGGCAAATGGTAAGTGTGAATTTATTAGAAAAAGATTATTCACCAGAAACCTTTATTATTGAATTAAAAGCATTTTTTGCCAGATACAAACTAAAGCTCCAGAATCAAGAAAATTATACATATTTAGTTTCTTCACTTGTATATGTGTTGAGAAAAGAATGGATAGAGGAGGTGATCGGCTTAATGGCCTCTGATGGTACAGGCTGGCAGGAAAGTGCAACTATTTTAGAAACGAGATTTGAGGGTCTAATCGTCTGGAATAGTAAAAAGCCAAGTGGTGGTAAAAAAACACTTAATTATCTAAAGGAAAAAATAAAGGAAGGACAATCTTTCCCTCTTTATTACAGCAGTAAAGGCCAAGTTCAATACAAAGCGAATATTATAGATTTCGCCATTAGTCAAAAAGAACTATCTGAGAAAAAATGGGAGGATAAAAACATCAAGGACTTTAGTGCCAATTTTGAGGATTATAAAGATTCTAAAAAGAAGGCCTACATTCTGTTCTTGGCTGAATCTATCGAGAAAATTTCAACCAAACCCATATCAGATTTTAAATTCTTTGGCAAATATTTAAAGCCAACCCAAGATAATCTTACACCAATCAAAGAAATTGATAACGATGAGGTAATGATTAAAACTGAATCAGTTATGACAAAAAATAACAATAGGGCGCCCATTAACCAAATACTTTTTGGTCCTCCCGGTACAGGTAAAACATATAATACAATAAATAAAGCATTATCTATAATAGAAAATAAAGAGGAAGGATTATTAAAAAAGGAAGAACGTAAAGAATTAAAAAAACGATTTAATGAATATATACAAAAAGGACAAATCGTATGCCTGATTCATACAAATACGTTGACCCAGATTACATCTATACTGACCCCAAAACTGGAATTCTAAGAAATTTAGGAGACATAACGGATCCTGATGATTTACTCTTTTTTGAA
>JAYENB010000096.1:0-3880 GCA_034721855.1 Bacteroidota bacterium | reverse complement strand
AAAATATAAAATTTTCTTTACAATATAAATTTGTATTTTTGTAGAAATTATGGGCCCAGTAGTTCAATTGGATAGAACGTTAGATTCCGGTTCTGAAGGCTGGGGGTTCGATTCCTCCCTGGGTCACGATGAGCGATGGGGCGAGTTGGCGTGTTTTTGGAAATTTTGCACAAAATTTTCCCCCAATCCACAAAGATACCAAGTTTCACAAAGTACTGGTATTCAGTAAATTTAACTTTGTGATTTCTTTGTGGCTTTGTGGGATAAAATAACTTTTTAGATCGGGCTCAACTTTGAAAATCCAAAAGTTGTCCACAAAATAAAAACTGTTAATATCAGTGATTTTTTTAATTTTAGCATTGATTAGTTAAATTTTTTTTATATCCTTGATATTTGATATTTCATTTAAAAAATTTGTTATTATGTTAAAAATGAACTTATTCTTCATCTTTCTACTTACTTGTATATCAACATCTTATGCAGATTCAGGGCGTTATCGTCTTGTGTGGCGGGATGATCCTTCCACTACAATTGTAATAGGATGGGAAAATCAGAGTGGAGCTAATCACAGAGTATATTATGATGTAGTTGATCATGGCGCTGACACTAGTGCTTATGCTTATATGCATTATCCCGATCATTCCAACAATGTAAAAGGAATGGAAAATACTTTTGCACGTATAACTGGACTTACACCAGGGACAAAGTATTATTTTGTTGTTGCTGATGATAGCTATATTAGCAACCGAATGTGGTTCAAAACAATCTCTAATGATCCAACAGAAAGGTTATCGTTTATTATTGGTGGTGATTCGCGAAGTAATCAGGCAGAAAGACAACTCTCTAACAAAATGGTTGCTAAACTACGACCTCATGGAGTAATTTTTGGTGGAGACTATGTGTCGGATGGAACTGACGATGAATGGAGAGTATGGTTTGACGATTGGCAATTGACCATAGCAAGCGACGGAAAAATCACTCCTCTTGTAGCCACTCAGGGCAATCACGAACTGATATGGACTAATTTTCCTGATGGTAACGATGTAGTTGATGAACTTTTTGACGCACCTTCGGATAAGTATTTTACTTTATCATTTGGAGGAAGTTTATTGCGATTGTATTCTTTAGATTCAGAATATCCTGTTTCTTCTTCTTACGGTTCTCAAACCACATGGTTCGAAAACGATTTGGCTTCTAATGCAGCTTCGTATTCATGGCTTGTTGCTCAATATCATAGCCCGGTAAGACCGCACAATTCTGATAAATTGGAAGGAGATAAACAATATGACGAGTGGGTGCCTCTTTTTGACCAGTATAGTTTTGCTTTTGTGCATGAAAATGATGCTCATTTGACAAAACGAACTTGGCCTATTCGTAAATCAAGTGAACCGGGAAGTGATGAAGGCTTTATTCGAGACGACTTTAACGGAACAGTTTATATTGGTGAAGGCGGCTGGGGCGCTCCTTTAAGAGATGTTGATGATAATAAAAGCTGGACACGCGACAGCGAAAAAATTTATCAGGTAAACTGGGTTTTTATAGATCAAGATACTATTGAAATCCGCACTGTTAAAACAGAAAATGTTGATTCAATAGATTCGGTTACAGATTATGATGTTTTCACGCCTCCTGCCAACTTAGATATCTGGAATCCTTCAAACGGAGAAGTAATTATTATTCAACATTTTACTACTCCTGATTGCAATATCTTATCTCCTGTTGATGGGACTCACTATAGTTCACCACAAACCATTACAATAGAAGCTGATGCCAATGATGTAAACGGAATCGCCCAAGTTGAATTCTTTGTTGATGATGTTTCTGTTGGAACAGATAGCACGGCACCTTATACAACAGATTGGACTATTCCTAACGATGGATTTTTCTATCTTACAGCAAAATCTACGAATATTCAGGGAGTACATAGTGTCGCTTCACCTGTAGTGCAAGTTGGCTGTGGATTCCAAGGCAATACAATCATTGTTCAAACAAATGATGATGCTGAAGAAAATCTTGATAATGGTGCTGTTGACCTGACCAGCAGTGATATTGAGCTAATCTGTGAAACAGGTCTTTATGGTTCGGCAAATACTTATGATCAAGCTGTTGGTATTCGATTCGAAACTGTAAATATTCCTCAGGGAGCGATTATTTCCAGTGCAACTATCCAGTTTGAGACCGATGAGGCCGATTATAATGATAATCCGTGTAATTTAAATATTCAAGCTGAAGATATAGATGATGCTCCGGCTTTTAGCGACAACGATGGTAATATTACGAATCGGACTTTGACCACAGCATCTATGAGTTGGTCACCTTCAGATTGGAATACTGTTGGTGAAGCAGGCGCTGATCAGCAAACTCAGGACATTAGTTCAGTAATTCAGGAAATAACTGACCGTTCGGGATGGACTAACAATAATGATATAGCAATTATTATTACCGGCGAAGGAAGGCGAACTGCTGAACCGGATAATGCAATATTAACAGTAGATTATAGCGTAAATGTTGAACCTGATGTAGAAATTATTAACCCTGTGGATGCACAGGTATATTCATCTTTGGCTACACTCAATATAGATGCAGATGCATCAGATTTTGACGGGAGCATAGCAAATGTGGAATTTTTCTATAATGGTAATTCTATAGGAATAGATAATACGTCTCCTTATTCTGTTAATTGGTCTATTCCTGATTATAATACTTATGAACTTTCTGCTATTGCTACTGATGATTTAGGTGCACAAACTGTATCCGAAATAGTAAGCATTTATGTTACAACTCCACCAGAAGTTGAACTTACTAAACCTTTGAATGATACTACAATTTATGGACTTTCAACTTTTACGATTGAAGCCAGTGCAACAGATTCCATTGGAACAGTAGCTTTTGTTGAATTCTATATAGATGGTAGTATAGTTGGCACAGATTCAACAGCTCCCTACTCTTGCGATTGGTTACCTTCTTATTATAACAGTTTTTTGGTAAATGCTATGGCTACTGATAATAATGGTGTTACTAGCAATTCAACTTCTAATCTTATAAATTTGGAAATTTCAGAAAAACTTGATGAAACTTCTGATATGAAAGATATTAAAATTTACCCCAATCCGGTAAACGATTTGCTAAACATAGAATTTGGTAATTTTTATAAAAGCACTCGCCCTCTGATTGTTATGTATCATATTGATAGTGAAAAATATATGCAACGACATGTTAAAATCGGGCGTCATAATAAAATTATCATAGATATGAGCCAATTTGTATCGGGTGTTTATATTATTCAAATTGCAGGTAAAGAAAGCATTGTTTCTAAACGTATTATTAAAAATTAGGAACTACTCAGTGCTAAAATTAAAAAACAGACGCACACATTTTTTACCGCAGATGCAGACAGGTCTGTCACCGGGTAAGATATGCCTGTCCGCAGTCAGGAACTGGTAAGTAGGAAAATGGAAAAATTGGTCACCAAGATAGTTAACATCGGTTAACACTAATTAAAAACGGTTGCGATATGTATTATTTCTTAAACCATCGACATGTCATAAGTAACCGATTTTAACCATTATTAACATTTTTTAACCGTTGTTAACCCCGTAGAAATTTTTCAACGGGGTTAACAGTTCTATTTACAAATTTTAAACCTTTGCAACCTTGCCCGGCGACAGACGGGTCTGCGACTTTGCGGTGAGGAGCTGCTTTTGCTGATACTGATTAGTTACAAATTTTCTAAAAAGAACAAAGAACCATATTTCCTGTTTTAAAACAATCCTAAAAAACCATCATCACCAGATTCACGAAGCAGCAGCACATTCCCGGGTTGTGGTTCCTCAGATTGGGAAAGACCGTTCTTTTTGCGCAGTTTCTTTTCTTTGATACC
>JAYENB010000095.1:0-3880 GCA_034721855.1 Bacteroidota bacterium | reverse complement strand
TGCTAGCGTTGTTTCTATCCGGAATGAGTGTGTTTTCTGCTAATGCTCAAGCTGACAGAAGTTTATGGAAAGAGGCTGAGGGAAGTTTAATGGTTCATGATTATCGAAATGCACGTATAAATTACAATATGTTGTTGGATAAAGATGAAGACAATGCAAATTACGCTTTCAAAATCGGGTATTGTTATTTACATGATGAAACCCCATTTTTACTTGAACAAGAAAACCTGTTGTATTTTGGAAGTGAAAAGCATAACCTACCCAATATCAACAAGAGGTTGCAACCTCTTGTTGATGAAATGACCTGCTCTCCTGACCATGCTTTCCGAACCGAATACATGGATTGTTTTGATATATTTGTTTCTGTATATGATTCATGGAGGAATAAATGGCGAAGGCTCCTTAATTCTATATCTTTACATCATTGATAAAAATGCCATGAGACAAGGTCTGATATTATTGTTATCATTTTTATCTGTCAGCTTTGCTGCTTTCAGTCAAACTGAAAGGCAACTGGATCGTCGTTTTGTAAACAAATTTTATGATGCCAACGCATACATATATGAAGACAATTACAACGCTGCTGTTCCGTTGTTAGATGAACTTAATACCATAGAACCTGATAATGCTAACATTCAGTACTTACTGGGATTATGTTATTTAAAAAGCAGGGTTCATCAAAAGAAAGCTGAAGAAAAGCTGGAATACGCTTCCGGGTACATTACTGAAACCTATAAAGACGATAACCACAGTGAACAAAATGCACCACCACCAACATGGTTTTTTCTCGGCCAGGCATACAGGGTAAATTTAGAATTTGAAAAATCAATCAATGCATTTGAAAAATTTCTGGAATACCTGGACAGAAAAGAGAAAACCCAGGAAGTTAAATTAAACAAAGAAGAAACCATACGACAAATCAAAATAACAAAACGGGCAAAACGCATGGTAAATGCACCTGTCAGTGTGGACTTGGTAAACATGGGACAAGTTATTAACTCCAGCTATTCAGATCATTCACCTGTTATAGATGTCCATGAGTCAAAAATGATATATACATCAAAACGTCCGAGAGTCGGGGAACCATTTTACAATCAAGACGAAGACTTGTTTGTATCAACCAAACATGAAGGAGTTTGGGGCAATCCTGAGAGAATGGGTGATCATATCAACACAGATGAAAATGAAGCATCAATCGGCTTGTCTTCTGAAGGGGACATCTTGCTTTTTTTTAGATCAGAATATTACGCCGGGAATATTTTTACCACAGAAAAAGAAAAAGACTCGGGAGAATGGTCAAAACCGAAAAAGCTCACAGAAGAAATCAATACAAAAAACAGAGAAACGCACGCCTGTATTTCACCTGACAAACAAAGCATCTATTTTACCAGCGACAGGCCCGGCGGTTATGGTGGCCTGGATATTTATGTAGTACGCCAGTTACCAACAGGAGAGTTTGGCGAACCCCGTCTCTTAGGCCCCAATGTAAACACAGAATACGATGAAGAAACCCCTTTTATTCACCCTGATGGACAAACCTTATTCTTTAGTTCAAAAGGACACAACACCATGGGTGGTTATGACATCTTTTATTCCAAGATGAATGAAGATTACACTTTTGGGGTACCAACAAACCTGGGTTATCCTATCAATACTAGCGGAGATAATGTTTCTTACGTAATGAGCATGGATGGCCGGCGTGGATACTTAAGCACCTATCGTGAAGATGGTTATGGAGACCTTGATATTTACATGATAAGGCACAAAGATGTTTTTATTACAAACCTTGCTATTTATGAAGGGACTGTTAATGATACCGAAGGAGATGTTCCCGAAGATGTAGTTATTGTTGTCAGAGATTCAAAAACAAATGCCATTTCAGGCGTGTATCGTCCCAACAAATACACAGGAGAATATATTCTTTCATTAAGACCCGGAGCAGAATATGATATTATATACAATGTGATGGGAAGACAAATGGTAAACAAAACACTAAAACCTAAAAAAGAGGATGCAGATCAATTCTTAGACAGCTACAGGCCTGTTGAGCTGGATCCGGTTATCATACAACTCTACGCTTACCATGACAAGGTACTGTTTGAGCAGGGAAAAACAGAAATGACAGCATCAGGCAACAGTGTTATTGATAAAATTTATAGACTTGTTGACACAACAAGAGCTTCCATGGCTATCACTATTAATTATCCACCCAGCCACCCGCTCAGCCCCGAACGCTTTGAGGTTGTGAAACAAGAATTGATAAAAGCGGGGGTATATGAAGTGGATATTGTAGCCCAGGGGCAAATACCGTCCTATGCGGAAATAGTGTATGGACTTGATATCACTGAAGGGGAAGAACTGTTCCTTGATATTGACCTGGCAGCTACGGGTGAAATTGACCGGGGTGAAATTGTGGTGGAAAATATTTTGTTTGATTTTGATAAATACAACATCAAACCAATTTATTATGAAAACCTCAACCGCCTCGCCGGATTTATGTTAAACAACAGAGACGCTGTCATTGAAATAGCCGGCCATACCGATCATATCGGCATCAGTGAATACAATTACCTGTTATCGTACAGAAGGGCTAAAGCAGTAAAAGATTACCTTGTTGACAAAGGCGTAACACCTTCGAGTCTTATTACAAAAAAATACGGAGAAACTGCTCCCATTGCTTCCAATGTCATTAATGGAAAAGACAATCCGGAAGGACGAAGACTTAACAGACGGGTAGAATTTAATGTACTGAAAGAAGGTAGCTACGATAAACTAATAATAAAACCTGTCTTTTTTGATTTTGACAAGTATAATATAAAACATCAATACAGACAGAATCTACATGAGTTGGCAGATTATATGAAAGAAAAACCCGGATTTGAAATTGAAATTCACGGCCATACGGATCATATAGGTACAGAATTCTATAACAATGGTCTTGGACATAGAAGGGCAAATTCCATCAGTGATTTCCTTGCACAAAATGGGGTAGATGAAACTAATATTGTAACAAAATCATTTGGTGAAAACAGGCCGGTAGCCAAACCAATTCCATCTGATGCCGCAAGGAAATTTAACCGTCGTGCTGAATTTAAAATTATTGGAGCTTATGAAAATGTAATGGTGGCATCGGTTAATGTTCCAGAAAGATACAGGGTCTATAGTACCGATTACCAAGATTACAGGGCAACGAATTCCAGTGATAATTCACCATCAGGGAATGCTGACCTGAAAAGAGAGTATTTAATCATTGTTGGCAGTTTTATGTATCTTGATAATGCCAAAAATGCTGCTTCAAGGTATGAGAAAATGGGTTATACATGCAATATGTTACATGCAGACAATGGTTTTACCAGGGTTGCCATTAAAGCCTTCGAAAACAAAGAAGATGCCTTACAACAGTTGCAGAGGTTACATCAGGAAACTTCTGTGGATGAATTATGGATATTGAGCCAGTAATAAGAATTTATGTTTTGCTATATCAGTATCCGAAAGATGATCTGATTATAAGAAATTTCACTAGCGGTGAAGTGGCTTAGTGTCTTATTTTTTATTTTCTTGCATTTTTTGGCAGAAAATAAAATCCTAATATCTAAATCCTAAATTTTAAACAATAACCAAAATTCAAAGCAAATCCTAACAGTTTGGTAAGAAAATGTTTTGGTAATTGATGAATTTGAAAATTTGAATTTGTTTAGTATTTAAAAATTAGGATTTAGGATTTCCAGTTTATCTGCCTTAGGTAATCTTCCGGGTAACCATTCACAGTATATTTATTTAACATCAATTTCTTAGTTTATACATTTTTATAATTTCTAATTGACCTAATTGACCTAATTGACCTAATCAATACCCAAATCCCAATGTGTAAAATGTTAAC
>JAYENB010000094.1:1393-3884 GCA_034721855.1 Bacteroidota bacterium | reverse complement strand
TATTAGCTTACATCCAACCCAAACAAAACGATGATTATTGGGCACAAAATCACATCCCAAACCGCTAACGATGGGTGCGGAAACGTCGTCGTGAGGGATGTAAATTGCTGGTTTGCTAATTTTAATGCCCTGGATATCTTGGATATATTGGATAGAACAAACCAAAAACCCCCAACCACCACATCCACAACATTCTGCCCCGTTCTGCCGGGGACCTTTTTATTATGGGCTATAATGGCATAGTTAGGCCGGTGTAAACAAACATGGGGATAATTTGGTTTCGGAATGGGGTGTTCACTTTGCCCCGGAATATACAATCAGAACCAGGCAAGGGAAAACCATGTACCATTGTTGCCAAAAACGCTGTATTCTTATTTACGCAAAACGCTGTAGTTTTATTTACCAGTTAGGGGCTTATTTTTTATTTTCTTGCATTTTTTGGCAGAAAATAAAATCCTAACAGTTTGGGAAGAAAATGTTTTGGTAATTGATAAATTTGAAAATTTGAATTTGTTTAGTATTTAAAAATTAGGATTTAGGATTTTTAGTTTACCCCGTTGGTTATTTAACCTACGTGGTTTATCTGGGTTAGAGATTTTGCAATTACCCCAAACATCATTAAATTAGCGGTGTGGTAAAATAAAAAGGCTCCAGAAAGTGTCCTGGATAAGAAGTGTGGAGTTTTGCTGCAGGGTGTATAATGCCGGAACCTTGTGCATAAGCTAAAAAGATCATTAATATATAATTATTATGGCAAAAAAGAAGTACTATGTTGTATGGGAAGGTAGGAAAACAGGAATCTTAGAAACCTGGGCTGAATGCTTTGAAAGTATTCATGGATTTAAAGCTGCAAAATATAAATCTTTTAAAACATTGGAGTTAGCGAAAAAAGCATACTCGCAAGAGTATAATGACTATAAAGGGAAAACTTTCTTTGAATCTGAATTATCGCCTGCAGAATTAAAATTAATTGGGGAACCAAATTTAAACTCGATTTCAGTTGATGCTGCCTGTAGTGAAAATCCTGGACTTATGGAATACCAAGGCGTTGAAACTGAAACTAAAAAAGTAATTTTTAGGAAAGGACCATTTAGAGATGCATCTAACAATATAGGGGAATTTTTAGCTTTAGTACATGCTCTGGCACTTATGAAAAAAACTAATGACAAACGTCCAATTTATTCTGATAGTGAAATTGCAATCATTTGGATTAGAAATAAAACTTCAAGAAGCAAGGTTGAAGAAAATGAAAATAATAAAGAAGTTTTTAGATTAATGAAAAGGGCTGAAAAATGGCTAATGAACAACGAAGTTGATAATGAAATATTAAAATGGGAAACTAAGGCTTGGGGAGAAATCCCAGCAGATTTTGGCAGAAAATAAAAAGCCTATGCCGTTGCGTACAGAATCGTTGCAGCTTTCGGCAAAAGGAACAATGTGGCAGGCTTCCAGCAGTGGCCGGTTGCGTCTGTCCTGCACACGCAGGCCGGTAACAGCACACTGGTAATCGTATGTCCTGATGATGGCTTTGCGAAACACCGAGGAGCGCAGCACCACGTATTCTTCCCTGGCGTCTGTATGCTTTTCCTCAATCTGCCGCTTGACTTTCCGGGCGTAGTTTACTCCCGGGGCGTAAAGCATCTGGGATGCCCCTCCTGACAGTTAGTTTGGACAAGAAAACGAAAAAACCTGTCATCTACATACAACGTCTTTGTAAAAAGAATTGTCTTTCATGTAAATCAAACCACTTAGTTATGAAAAAAGGAATACTATTATTGTTATCATTATGTATTTTTAGTGTTATTGCAATTTCCCAGGTATATGTGCCCGGCTACGAAGGCGATTTGCCCGGAAAAAATGTAGATAAACTTGAAATCTCTACCCCTGATAAATCCAAAGCCCTGGAGGAAGCAGATTATTTGGATAATAAGCCCGGGCCATACATGGTATCTAAAATTATAGATGTGGATATCAGCATGGAAAATGCAGGAACATGGGATATCCTCAATGATGGTGCATCTGTCTGGCGGTTGGAATTGCATCTTCCCGGGGCCGAAGCTGTGAATATCCTTTACGATACGTTTTTATTACCCGAAGGGAGTTATTTGTGTTTATACAATGCCAATAAAAAACAATTGACAGATCCTTATACCAGCAGCCACAATACAAAACCGGGTAAGCATACTTCCACCGAAATCATCGAAGGCGAAACGGTTTTTATAGAATACGTGCAGCCGGCAGGCGTTTCCGGGGAACCACAGCTTCAAATTTCCGGCCTTTCATGGTTTTACCGCGGCGTGGATGCGTTGGTTGGAGCATATCGTAATGAACGTCCTACCGGCTTTGGTGACAGCGGCGATTGCAATGTGAATGTCAATTGTGCAGAAGGCGCCAATTGGCAGGAGGAAAAACACAGTGTTGCTTTAATATATATCCCAACTGGCATGGGCGGCGGGTTTTGTTCCGGTTCACTAATTAACAATACAGCCAA
>JAYENB010000094.1:0-1293 GCA_034721855.1 Bacteroidota bacterium | reverse complement strand
ATGATGTGTCAGCCAATTTTTATTTTGGTAACGATAGCGTTGAGGTCTATAAAGATGATTACATGAACGTTTACTATGATTGGTTTGTGGTTGAGATTGATACCTGTATCAATGGAATGCAACCTGCCGATAGCGTTTTAGCCAACCTGACTGATACCATTGCAAACATGATTGATCTGATTTATTATTACCCATTGGGTGAATATACATTTGTGGATAGTGTGCCTGAGATCGTAAATGGAAATGAATACCTGTTGGTTGTTATCATTTACTGTCCCGGCGGGAAAAGCCAGACACAGGTTTTTGAAGCACGCTGTGTACTCGAAACGGATGAATGGGTGTTTACACCTGTGAATGAAAAGAAGGATGTGACAATCTATCCAAATCCGGCGGGAGATCATCTTTTTATTCAATCGGAAACTAAGCCCGATTTTATACAGTTGTTCAATGTGGACGGGAAAATAGTGTATCAGGAAAAATCACCAGGACAATTCATTGATTTGAGCAAATTACCATCGGGCATGTACATGGTAAAACTGCAAATTGAAAACCAGGATCACCAACAAAAAATCATTGTGAATTGATGTGTTTTATTGAGGTTTCTTAAGAACGAGCCTGCATGTTCAGGTTATTTATCACAAAACATTATCTTCGTTTTTTGTTTAGAATATTTTCTTATGCCGGATGATTTCAACACAGAAGCCCTGATAAAGGAACTTGTTTTTCAGACCAGCCGTAGCGGAGGCAAAGGCGGCCAGCATGTGAACAAAACCGAAACCCGTGTGCAGGTGTTTTTTGATGTTGATGCCAGCCAGGCACTTACAGATGACCAGAAATCACGGTTGCTTGAGAAAGGCACATCATACCTGACAACGGACAATGTGTTCCAAATGACCTGCGACACCGGACGTTCACAGGCAGCCAACAAGCAGGAAGTCACAGAAAAGCTGATTGAATTCATCAAAAATGTCCTGAAACCGGAGAAAAAGCGCAAAAAAACACGCGTCTCCCGCAAGCAGAAGAAAAAGCGATTGGAAAACAAACGCAAACAAGCTAAAAAAAAGCAACAACGAAAACCCCCTGATGTTCCGGATAATGATGATGTGGGCGGCTAAGCTTCCTCATACCAAATCGCTATCAAGATGATGGTTAAGAAAATTAGTTATTTTCAGTATATTGATAGCGGTTTGGTATCAACGTCAGCTTACCGGCCTACGCCTGCAAGCTGCCCTGGTTCGGCGGCTGCTGCCTCCTGTGGACAGGAGCTTCCATCCGGTCGCTCTGCCACAGCAG
>JAYENB010000093.1:2098-4006 GCA_034721855.1 Bacteroidota bacterium | reverse complement strand
ATCAACAGAGACCAATACATGTAGTGGTACTTCAGATGATGATGTTTGGTATTCCTTTACAGCAACAAATGATACTCTGGACATTAGTCTCCTAAACATTTCCGGCACAACAACTGATATGTACCTCGCCGTATATGAGGGAAATAATTGTAATAGTCTGACTGACGTATTATGCTCTGATTCTGAAGCAGCGCAGTTAACTGGACTCACTGTTGGTAATGATTATATGATTCGAATATACTCATACAGCTCTGGCGATTATAATGCAAGTTTTGACCTCTGCATTGGAGAACCCGAACCACCAGGACCGGGAGATGAATGCGGCCAATCCATCGCGTTTTGTACAGGAGAAAATTACTTGTTCCCAGCTTCAGTTAATGAACCTGATCTTGGTGGGATGGGGTGTTTATATACAACACCCAACCCAGCATGGTATTATATGGAAATTGATGATCCCGGCGATGTTGTGATTGATATTGCCAGCGATTATGATGTGGATTTTATTGCATGGGGACCTTTTACTGATGTTAGTAACGCTTGTACTAATGCGGATACGACATACCATTCAGAATACCCGAATAATACAACTGATCCAAGTTATTATCCTGTTGCCGATGTTATTGATTGTAGTTATTCGACAGCTTCAGCAGAAACTGTTACCATACCGGGTGCTCAGTCAGGAGAAGTTTATTTGCTGCTAATTACTAATTATGCAAACCAGCCGACCAACATCCAATTTGAGCAAACTGGAGGTGCCGGTTCTGCAAATTGTGTTATTGTGGCTCCTCCAATTGATAATAATGGACCGCTTTGTGAGGGAGATAATTTGGAGCTTTATGTAACTTATCCGGAGCCAGGTGCAACTTATTCATGGTCAGGGCCTAATGGTTTTACTTCTTCTGATATGGAACCGATTATTACAAATGTAACCATTGCAAATGCAGGAACGTATTCTCTTGTAATTACCGTTGACGGTATTACCAGTGATACTGTTACAACAGATGTTGTAATCAACCCATGGACAACCCCAACCTTTAATGCCGTTGGCCCATATTGTGATGGTGATGCTATTCCAGCACTCCCAACTACCTCTACAAACGGAATCACAGGTAGTTGGTCGCCTGCCATCGACAACACAACGACTACTACATATACCTTTACGCCGGATGCTGATCAGTGTGCTTACACAACAACGCTGGATATAGTAATATCATCCAGTATTACACCAACTTTTGATCCAATAGGACCGATTTGTGAAACATCCGGAGCTCCAACTTCTCCAACATATAACATGGCTGATGGAGCAAATATTACTACAACTTCCGGAGTATTTTATGATCCTCAGGGAACTGCAGGTTATAATGATTTCAATGGATCATATACAATGACTTTTTGCTCTGGAACACCTGAAGCATTGCAATTTGTTTTTACAGAATTTGACACAGATGAGGCTAATGATAACTTAACGATATATGATGGTCCAAATACAGGCTCTCTACTCATTGGAACCTATTCTCAAACAACAAGCCCTGGAACTATCACCTCTTCAGGTACATGTTTGACATTTGTTTGGAGTACTGATAATAATCAAGATGGAAACCCAGGTTGGGTTGCTGAAATATACTCAATTCCTATTTTCCCAACAACATCCAATAATGGTGTAACAGGAACATGGTCTCCTTCATTTGACCCAACAACGACAACAACCTATACGTTTACTCCGGATGGAGGTTCATGTGCCACATCTACAACGATGACGGTTACAATTACACCTGAAGTTACCCCAACCTTTACTCAACTCGGTCCGTATTGTGTGGGTGATGCGTCGGATGCTTTACCCGGAACATCAACAAATGGTATTTCAGGAACATGGTCACCTGCTACAATCAGCACTGCGTCAGATGGTAC
>JAYENB010000093.1:0-1998 GCA_034721855.1 Bacteroidota bacterium | reverse complement strand
CCCCAACCTTTACTCAACTCGGTCCGTATTGTGTGGGTGATGCGTCGGATGCTTTACCCGGAACATCAACAAATGGTATTTCAGGAACATGGTCACCTGCTACAATCAGCACTGCGTCAGATGGTACTACAACCTATACCTTTACTCCAGATGCTGGGCAGTGTGCAACAACAACAAACCTGACCATTACAGTTAATCCAATCCCTACTGCAGGAATTACCAACAATACAGGCACCACGGTATTGAATTGTAACAATGCCACAATTGATGTTACGGCTACCGGAGGTACTTCATACGCATGGTCGGGTGGTTCATCAACAAATACGGCTGCTAACAGCTTATCTTCTTCTGGCACATATACCGTTACGGTAACCAATAACGGTTGTACAGCAACTAAAAGCATTGCCATTACGGAAGAACCTCCGGTTACTGCAAGTATTTCAACAAGTAACGATGCTACCTGTTATGGATATAGTGATGGTTCTGCTACCGTTACTGCAGGTGGCGGTGATGGTTCATATTCGTACCTTTGGAGCGATGGACAAACCTCAGCAACGGCATCTACCCTTGCCGCAAACACATACACTGTTACTGTTACAGATGGTAGTGGATGTAATGCTGAAGCAACAGTAAATATCAGCTCGCCTGATGAAATAATTCTGGCGGTTAGTTATACCCAGTTGAATTGTTTTGGTGATTGCGATGCTACGGCTTCAGTTACCGCAAATGGAGGAACAACACCGTATGATTTTGACTGGAGCAATGGCAGTACAGGCAATAATATTTCCGGTCTGTGTGCAGGAACATATTCAGTTACAGTGACCGATGCAAACGGTTGCACCTCTGATGGTACAACAGACCCGGTTACTTCCTGTTTTGAAATTACCGATATACTCGTTAATTCCTGTGGTGGTGTTACCGAAGGTGAACAGGAAATGGTAACCCTGCAGATTGGTTCATCCGATCTAAATACTGCAGATCTGTCAATAAACTGGCCAAATAACCCATGGCAGGGCGTTTGTACAGATCCGACATTTGTAGCGAATGTAAATGCTACCATTACCGGTGGTGGACAACTTATCGAACCTGTTGGCGGTGTCATCCCTGCTGGTGCTGAGGTACTGATTATTTCAAGTACAGCCCAGGATGTTTCTGCACTTGATTTTACAAATCTCAATCACGATGTTTACGTTGTGTTCCAGTGTGAAGGTAATACACAAGGACATTTTGCCAACACAGAAACAGATCCCAATGATCCACGTTCCCTTGAAATTTCCTTTGGTGCTTCCTGTACCGATTCCGTTGCATATTACCCATATTACCTTGATAATACAGATGGTGATGCTGTAAGTTTTACTGAAGATGGTGCCTGGATAAATTATAACCTGGGTTGTGTACCACCTCTTATGTCAACCAGTGAAGCAAACATTATTGAACCGAATGAAATTATTACTTCGGTTTCTACAGTGGATGTTAATTGTTTTGGTGGTGCCACTGGTGAAGCCACAGTAACTGCTTCAGGAGGTACAGGTACACTGACTTATACATGGAGTGATGGACAAACCACTGCCAGCATTACAGGTCTTTCTGCAGGTACCTATGATGTTACGGTTTATGACGGCAACATGTGTGAAGCTTATGCAAGCGTTACCATCAATGAGAATCCTGCAGTTACAGCAAGCGCCGCAGTGGATGCAGATGTCACCTGTAATGGTGGTTCCGATGGAGCCGCAACCGTAACAGCAGGCGGAGGTGACGGAAGTTATACTTACTTATGGAGTGATGGACAGACAACTGCGACAGCAAATAATTTATCTGCAGGTTCATACGATGTTACTGTTTACGATGGTAATATGTGTGAAGCTTATTCCAGTGTAACCATCAGTGAAAATACTGTTGTAACTGCATCCACTACCGTTGATGACGATGTCACTTGTAATGGTGGTTCCGATGGAGCTGCAACCGTAACAGCAGGTGGTGGTGATGGAACATATACTT
>JAYENB010000092.1:0-4008 GCA_034721855.1 Bacteroidota bacterium | reverse complement strand
ACGCTTTCAGATGGATTGGCACCGTGTGGACAGCAGAATTTTATTCGCAAATAAACGTAGCGGTTATTCAGTCAGGTGTGTGATGGACTGATGATCTGTTGAGTAGAAAAATTTTCCTTAGCATTGTACAATTATTCATCATGAGTAGATACCTGCTTGAGATGTTTTTATCCTCATTGAGGCACATGATGTCTTTGCACTCATCTTATAACAAACGCTACAGACCCCGAAGCGGGTCTAATATGAAATAACACCGGATAAAGGAGAAAACTTGTTTTCGACTGTAATCCGGTGATTACAAACATAACAGATATCACTTTTGGCACGGAAATTTGCTTTTTCTGCAAATTTCGTGACAAAAGTAAATTATAAAATACGTAATTAAAATAAGCCGGGTCACCCAAATTCAAAATTTTAAAGGATAACTCTTAGATTATCAGAGGTAATTTATTCCAGCATCAGTTTGCCTTGTGCAATGGGTTGTCCATTTTTCCGGATATCATAGTAATATACCCCGGTTGATAACAAATCCAGTTTTACGCTGAACAGGGCTTTGTTTATCCCGGTCACTTCACGTACAAGTTTGCCGGTTGCATCATACATCAAAAAATGCAGGTTGGTGTAATCCCCTTCAGGCAACTGAAAATTGGCTTTGGTGTTAGCCGGATTCGGATACACGTTTACCACGGTCAATGTTTTGCTTTCATCGGGAACATGCGTGGGAATATCCGGCAGGTTCCAGAAGGTTAAATGACTGATGTTGGTAGCAACCGGATCATTTTTGTCAAAATACAGGCTTGCCTGGTTTTCAATTTCGGTTCCGTAATCATCGGGTGTCATTGGAACCTGTTTGATGCTGTAGCTAACAAATCCTTTGCTGCCGGATTCATCATCTGCAGCAGCAGGCAGGTTAATATTCCTGAATACCCATGTGATGATCCCCTCTTTGCTGAGTCGGATGTAGCAATTATGGCTGGTCCCTGCTAAACGGAGTGTCTGTGGGTCCAGATGTGCCGGAAGCTGGTTGCGGATACTGAGGTTATGTACCGTATCATCAGTCGGATTTTGAAAATAAAGCGTGTAATTCAGGATGGCATCGTTTGACACATAGTGATTGTTACTTACTCCTTTAGGATGTACAGCCATTAGCTGAGTTTCTCCTGCTTTTCCCCCTGGCAGGACTTCCTGGCACCAGATGTCGGTATCAAAATCATAATCATCTAACGGAGTGGTAACTACATACCCAAGCGAATTTCCGGTGTAATCACCACAATCTTCTATGGTCTCCTGAGGTTGACTGTTGCCGGGATGTTCCGGATGTTGATCGGCTTCAAGACGGATGGCATAACCTTGTGTAGCAATGCATATTACTGTCGATTCCTGCCCGTTGAGTTGGAATGTCCCCACATCTACCAATGAATCATTGGCAAATATCCTGTATTCCCTGGGGCCATCCATATCACCGTTGCCGGCTTCACCCTCATTGAGGATAGTGAAACAGGCAAGAGAATCGCCTGTACACTGTCCGGTGACAAGAATACCGGAATGGTCCCACACAAGATTAGCAGCGGTATCTTCAGGAATGCCGGGGTTTTGGAAATCACACTGGTTATCTGCTGAAATCTCAGCATGTATGCATTCTGTCAGACCTGCTACACCAGCATCACAACTTACACCCACTTCAATCAGAATGTCATCAGCCTCAAATATACCCAGGTTTCCATCTCCAAAAAGATACGTGTTGTTTCCCAGGTCTGTATAAGTTGTATTAGCAGATACCAGGATTAAATTGCTGTCGAGCGAAATTTCGATAGTTACGTTTTCTGCTGGAGCACTGCCCTCATTGGAAAATTCTATTAGTACCAGCGATGATTCACAAGTTTGAAACTGATAACCGGACATGTTAACATGCAGGATAGGGCACAGAATGTCAGAAGTAAGCGCAAAATCATTCCCTGGAACTTCCTGTCCCGCTGTGTTGATTTCTACATCATGATACCCTTCTGCGGGGCACAAAATATCAAACAAGGGTGGTGCCGTAAGGTAAACCGAAGACATGCCCATGTTCAGTGGAAGCGCATACATGCCATTATCTGCTGTCATAGCAACGTAATTGCCCGGATCAGAATGAAGCATGATGTTAGGGAGCAGGATATCAGAGGTGCCAAATTCACAATCTTCATCTGTATCATAATATACCTGCCCCGTTGCCTCATTGCCGGTAACAAAACTGCTGCCTTTGAATAATACACCGGAATCATATATATGATCTCCTGCATCACCAATGGCAAGTTTGATGTGGTAAGTTTCCCCCTGCCACAATAAATAAGCCTCAGCGGTCAAAGGAATACTGGCCCCGTCATATTCCATATCGTTGTCGTAAGCCAGGCCTTCTCCGCCTGAACTTGGATCAACTGAACCTGTATAATAAATTTCACTGTTATATACATTATCAATGGTAACCGGATCACCATTGGGCAACAGGGCAATGTTTATTGCACCGTCAGTGTAAGGACCATTTATGCCGGGACCGGAAAGAAAAAACCCAAACACATCGTTGAAAGAAGAATTGGCAAATTCAGGAAACTCCTCGGATGCGAAAATATAATCAAAATTGACATAATTGTCGGTGGCTATAAAATCAAATTCCAGTACACATGCATCATAAACATCATAACCGGGAATCAAAGCATCTAAATCAGGATCAGTGCCTTCTTCATTTGCAACCCCTTCGCTGGTTCCTACATCAGGGCCAGGTGCGAGAGTAGCGTCGCCTGTAGTCATGATTAGCCCCTGCCCAAAATCAGTACCGGAAATGGAACCTTCGTATTGTCCAATGCTAATGGTATCTCCTGTAAAAACTACGTTGGTAGTTGTTGTGTTTCCACCCATAAAAACATCGTTTACCAATTGATCAGAGGTATAAGTTTGGTCAATGACAATATTTTTACTGGCAGATAGTGGTTGATCGCTTGTCAATGCCAGGCCTATCTGAGCATTTTTCATTTCATCCGAAAACCACAGCCGTACCAGCACCTGTTGACCAGATTCAAATTGTGAGTTCCTGATTTTAAATGCCTGTCCTGAGGCTTTCATTGATGACTGACCTACCATAATAAATTCATCGTGATATACACGGTAACTTGCCATACTGGCACGTGTATCCTCATCGGGATAATTCAGATGTACAGATACATCTTTTCCTTCAGGCATTTGAAATCTGAAGTAGTAGTTTTGATTGTAATAAGCCCGCAACGGATAATCGCTGGCAATTTCAATATTTTCAACCGGATTCAGATAAAAGGATTGAAAATCGGTAGTTGGTTGAACCGTTAATTCAATAGCCTCATAAGGATTGAGGCTCAGGTTCGGAATGTCTTTGCTTGTTTGTGCACTAATGCTTATTGCGAAAGCAATAATTATTGTTACTAATGTAAATTTTTTCATAATAGTTATTTTTTAGAGTTAAAAGCCACAAGATAACAAATATTTTATTATGAACAAAAATAATTTAATGCGGATATGTCAAAAAAGTGAGAATTAACGGGAAATAGTATGATAACAAGTTGCGATCTAACCCGTCTTTGCTGTCCGTCTTCGGTACTGCTACGCCGGATAAACTTACCGCCGGGCAAACTCCGTCTATTCTGCCTACCGGTTCACCAGCCGTCAGCCTGCGGCCTGACAGGTAGGATTGAACACATATCGGTATAACAATCGGGTAAAACTTGACAAATTGAAATAAATTACTTATCTTTGACATTATTAATGTAAGGCATCAGTATGATTGTTTCATTTGGGTCAAAAAACACAGAGAAATTAAAGAATATTCACCCGGGAGAGATTTTACAAGAGGAATTTTTAAGTCCTTTGAAAATAACTGCTTACAAATTATCTAAATATCAGTGGATTTGAGAAAATTAACTATCTTTGCGTTAATTTTACGTTTTACACTCGGATTGCAAATTCGAGCGAGCGCGAATTAGTTGGTGGTTGCCAACTGCCAAC
>JAYENB010000091.1:0-4036 GCA_034721855.1 Bacteroidota bacterium | reverse complement strand
CAGCCATATACATCCATATCCCGTTTTGCCGTCGCAAATGTGCCTATTGCGATTTTTATTCCGTCGCTTTGCTGAACAAAGAACCTGCCTTTGTCAATGCATTAACCCGGGAAATTTCAGTTTTTTCTCGCTCAGCGAGAAAAACTGAATCACCCGGTAGAAACCATTTATACATTTGTGAGAGAGGTTAGTTTTGCCTTTGATGCCGAAATTATTTTTAGATTTTAAAGATAATAAACAAAAAAACAGTTTCATTGTCACTCGCTGAATACATTAATACTTCCAAGGCTTTTAAAGGTAAGTTGGTGGATGAAGGTTTTGATGATGTTGATATTGCTGAGAGGAAAATTGAGCATTACCTCACCGGCATCTCATCCCAGGTTTGTCCTTGCAACAAACGGCCTGTTTTTTTCTTGTTGGTTCCGCCCCATTGTTTAAAGAAAAAATCAATGCTTTGCCGCTTGCAACTTTCCTTAATATCAAGCACCCATTCTTCTTTTATCGGGCGTGCACCCGGTCCGGATTCGCCGCCGACAATCACCCAGTGTATGCCCGAAAGGTCAGTATCAGGCATGTATGACAAAAGTGGCTCCATAGAAATGAAACGCATGTGTGCATTTACAATTTTTAGTGCTTTTATCCGGTTTAGGTATCCGGGGTTTTCTACCGTGACACCCATCCAGATGTTATCTGTCCAGATCAGGTAAGGTGCAAAATCCCTAAGGACATCTCCTCTTTTGGTTAAAATCTGAAATGTATGTTGAGGCAGCTTGTTCATCACATCAAAAACAGAAGCCACAAATTCAAAGGGCATGTTTTCATGAAAAAGATCGCTCATCGAATTAACAAAAACAATCCTTGGTTTTTTCCAGTGAAACGGTTCTTTCAGTGCATCCGGATGAATCGTCAGATCAAATCCGTTTCTGTATTTCTCAATGCCCATTGTTTTTAACCTGCCGGCCATTCGTTCGGCATAACAATGCCTGCACCCCTCAGAAATGTGTGTGCATCCTGTTGACGGGTTCCATGTGGTTTCTGTCCATTCAATTTTTGTATTTTTCATAATGTTTTTATCCTTATCCTTTTGGTGGGTGTCAATTCAAGATAGAAATAACCTTTTCTTCGATTATCTGAACTTTGAACTATTAGTTTATTTTTATTTTCAAGATCATTCAATATATCATTTACTATTTTTACTTTAATTCCTTTTTCCAGCGCATAAATATATAAGTCTTTATTTGTTTTCCACTTTTTCAGAAAATTTAAAAGCTCATCAGTAAATTTACTAAGTTTTTTTACCTTGTTTGCTTTACCATTATTGTTGAAATCTAAAGTCATTTGTCCTTCTCGTATTGGATCATTATCAATATTGTGATTAGCTTCACCTGTTTCATTATCTATTTTCCATGCAACATCAAGAAATTTTTTCATCCCCAGATGATTTTTTGAGCCAAAAATTAATCCATAATAATTTGCATTTTTCTTGATTGAAAATTGTCCTAGAAAATAACCTGAAGGAATTAATCCTTTGAAATACTCAAAAACTACACGATGGCATTCTGCAGGGCGTTTATCAGTGAAGTCAATCTTCTTTGTATCCAGATATTTTTTAAATGCTTCCTGCTCTTTAAATCGTATAATGTGAGATGATGAAATGAAAAACATAAAATCAGTAAAATTGATAGTTGTTAACTTTTTAAACACATCATCATTTACCTGCTTTATTCCGTATTGATCAATAAATATTAACCGTGGAACATTTTCATTAATAATGAAATTTCGATAGTCTTTATTAAATAATTCCGAAAATTCTTTGTTGTAAAATTTAATTTCAAAAGGGCAATTATTATTTTTAACAGTAACATTACAAAAATCATAAATCTTTTCTTTTGCACAATCCTGAAGTTTGTAATATGTGTTTCTTTTGAGTTTTTCAATTTTCTTTTTGTCGAAATCATTTAAATGCAATATCATTTTAATATTTTTATTATTCAAGCGGAAACAATAGTCTTTTATCTCATCTAAGATAATAAGCGGACTACCTGAGTTGCCTTCAACATCCGTGCCTTCTCCGGCAAAATAATCATGGATTTCAATTTTACTAAATTCTTGCATAATAAACACAGGTAGCCATTCCCTTAAATACAGTCGAAATAGTTCAAGTTTTGCTTTAGTACTGTCGTCAAATACTTTTTTATGAATGTCTTTAATCATTTGTGATTAATTTCTCGTCAATATTTATACGTTAAATTTATCAAAAATAATTTACAACTCAAAATTTTTATTTTATTATCACGATTTTTTATAACTTTATCTTGTGAAAAATGCATCATTATGAAAAGCAGAAAAACTATAATGCTATTTACTGTAATGGCTACATGCATCGTTCAAAATGTTATGGCACAAGGATGGCATGTGTTGCAAAATGAGCTGATTTATAATTTTTCAAACAATGAAGACAGATATCTCACTCATCAGTTGTGGGTGGATAGTGTAGATAATCAACCTGAAGGGGATATGCTGTATTTGAACCGCATTGCAGGCGTGTGTGATACTTGTGAAAACCTGCAGGAATATTATCCGGGGCAATATTATACAGACAACTATCCCCAGTTTCTGATGAAGAAAGCCCTTCAAACAGAAAATTACTTTTGGATGCAGGACAGCATGGACATGATAATATTTCCAAAGGCCGGACTTAACGAAACTTGGTTGTTTTACAGCGACAGCAATATTACCGCTGAAGTTGTATCTGCTGGCGAACAGGAAATATTTGGACAAATAGATTCCGTAAAAGTCATTGATGTGGATGGCAGGGAAATTGTTTTATCGAAGTCATTTGGTTTGCTTGAGTTTCCCGATTTTGCCACAAACGATGGCAGTTATGTTCTGATTGGCATTGAAGGCGGTGAGCAAGAGTATGGTTATCAGCGCCCGGAGTTACATGATTTTTATGATATAGAAATAGGTCAGGGAATAAAATACGAATACAGTTATTCTGATGTCGAAAATGCAGATTTATATCATGAAGAATTGACACTGTATGATAAAACAATTTATGAAGACAGTATAGTATTTTACTTTGACAGGTTTGTTCAGTACCGTGACCCAACTTTTACACCACCATGGGAATGGGATTACGAATATAGTAACAGCATCACAAAAACTGTGTACTTTTACCCGGACCACCCTGCAATAAGTGAACTGAATCAATTAAGCCCGGCATATAGATACGACTATTGGGATCACTGTATTTATCCAATATCAAGCTATGATGGCAGATTGTATAGTATTGTACAAACTGATTATAAAGATTCACTGGGTATAATTTACGGGCATGGTAAAATAAATTTCACACTAACAGATGAGAATTCTTATTACAATGTAAAACTTTATGACAGTGTTCATAACATATATTATGATGAAACATCCATCGAAGTGCATTATATGTCAAACCTTTTTAGAAAAAACATTGGAATTGTAAACTATTGCGATCATGATTTTGAAATTTTCGAAGATTACACACTCATTAACTGGACAGATGAAAATGGTGAGTGGGTATTTTCTTCATCTGAATCAATGACAACCAACACAACAGTTTCTGTTTTTCCCAATCCTGTATCTGATATATTGCATATACAAGGTATAAAAAAAGGAGCAAATTGGCGTATCCTGGATTTGCAGGGACGGGTAATCAAATCAGGGAGATATGCCGGGCATATTTACCTGAACACATTGAAAAAAGGTATGTATATCCTCCAGGTAGCGCATAAAAACAATACTAAAAGTATGAAGTTTGTTAAACATTAACCAATTTCTCAAAAGATTGATGTATCTTTTTGCTAATCTTGACATCAAAATAATTCTTAAATCCGCTATATAATTACCTTTGCAACCATGCCAGGCATCTACATCCATATCCCGTTTTGCCGTCGCAAATGTGCCTATTGCGATTTTTATTCCGTCGCTTTGCTGAACAAAGAACCTGCCTTTGTCAATGCATTAACCCGGGAAATTTCAGTTTTTTCGCATTCAG
>JAYENB010000090.1:0-4051 GCA_034721855.1 Bacteroidota bacterium | reverse complement strand
CAAAAATAAAAATAAACTCCATGGGATATTATCCAGTGGGGTAAATTAAGATACTTTTGATTTTTGGCTTTTGACTTATACAGTTACGTATTAAGTTGTGAAAGGCCCCTTAAGTTACAAACAGATTGCTGTGCTCCCTTCGACTTCGCGCAGAACAACGCCTTGCAATGACTCTGCTTCGCAACGGTGGTTTGTTAATTCCACTACCCTTGCTACGAAGCATAGTCATTGCGAGCGTAGCGACGCAATCTGTTAGTCAGGTTTTACATTCAGCAAGCATTTGCATATGCTTAGGTTTATTGACACAATGCGCCGTTGTGTCCATAGTCATCATCAGTGCGCACCTAATCCTTAATGCAGCGAACCGATATGCCGCCTGCACGGCCGTGGCTATCCATGACGGCACTGCTACTGTTGAAGCTTATGCCCTTGACGCTTGTACTAATAACCGTACTACTCCAATAGCGGCCGTAAATCCCAACATTACCAAGCAAGCCAGCGGTGAATTGGCGACGACCGGCTACTGTGAGTTTAAGCGGGGAGTCATAAGCACCAGTTGCGTCTTCTGAATCCCATGAATCCATCTCGTTTTGTAATTCTGTTTCGGTTGGTAGCCTGTACCCGCTCGGACATGGATTGTTGGTGCCGCTTACTCCCTGCCACAGGTTATCGTTTTGAGGGTCACGCCAATCGTAAGGAGATCCATCACTTAAAATAAAATCACTGTGACCCGGGTCATCTGTGGGACTAGGGGTTGATGTTTCATTACTTTGTTCTGCACCATCGGAACCAGTTGATGATGTCCAGTTGATGCACTCGTGGCCATCACTTAAACGCCCCCACTGGAATAAAGCCCCATACGCATTGTAATCTGTAGAAGATGTGGCCTGCTGTGAAGCGCCGAGGTTGCGATCCATCCATATCTCTCCATTAGATGTTACATCTACAATTTGAGTTTCTTCTCCACAGATGGTAATAGAGGGGCAATCGGAAGTTGTTTCATTCAATGTTGTAGAAGAAGATTCTCCGCAATCGTTGTATGCCCACACATAAAGTGTGTAAGCGGTTTCACAATCAAGAGAGGTTTGTGTGTAAGTAGTGTCTATTCCATTATCCGTAGCGGTGGCATAATCATCCGAGGTATTGTACATATACCCTGTGGCATCAGCCACTGTGGTCCAGTTCCATACTATTGTGTCCTCTCCGGGGACGTGGGTGCCGGCTGTGGGGGCTGCGGGAGTAGAATTTACAGTAACGCTTACATTATCTACATTGGTGCAACCGTTAGCATCTGTAACGGTAACAAAATAATCTCCGGCATTAGCAGTAGAAGCGGAAGTTATCGTTGGGTTATGATTGGTGGATGTAAACATATTCGGTCCATTCCAGCCCCAATATATTCCCTCGCCACCAGTTTCCATTAAATTTATATCTTCTCCTTCGCACACAGGGGAATTGCTTGTTGTTGAAACCGTGGGATTGGGATTGACCGTGACCATCACAGTATCAGTAGCTGAACATCCATTGGCATCTGTTATTGTTACGGTATAGGTTGTTGTAATTGCTGGGAATACAGTTTGTATTTGTCCATAACCAAGGCCATTATTCCATGTATAATTATAAGGAGGCTGACCGCCTGTTGCCTCTCCTGTAAGTGTTGTATTTTCACCATCACATATTACATTGGGGTCAGCCGAAGCTGTTGCTGTTATACTATCATTGACAATTACATTCGTGCTCGCTGTGCCTGTACACCCGTTAGCATCCGTAACAGTAACAAAATAATCTCCGGCATCAGCAGTAGAAGCAGAAGTTATCGTTGGATTCTGATTGTTGGATGAAAAACTGTTGGGCCCTGACCATGTCCAGGAAACAGCATCACCGCCGGTTTCCGTTAAATCAATATCCTCCCCCTCACATACAGGAGCATTGCTTTCTGCATTGATGGAGGGGGCAGTATCCACAATTATTGTGGTGGATTCACAAACATAACATCCCCAGGAATCCGTTACAGTTACACTGACAGCAATATCTCCGGGACTATAAGGACAAAAATTAAGGGTTGAGTCATATCCCTCAGGCATCCAGGTATAAGAATAAGGTGGTGTACCTCCTGATGCATGGGCTATAACAGCAAAACATTCGCCTTCACAAATGGTGTCTGCATCAGATTCAATTTCAGCTGATATAGCGGGATGAACTAAAAGATCAACACTGTTTTCTGCTGTACATCCTACAGAGTCTGTTACAATTACCGTGTATGTGGTATCTTCTGTGGGGTTAACCGTTAGCTCTGCCGTAGTGGTTGAGAGGTTGTCAGACCATTCGTATTGATAAGGGGGAATACCGTTAATTCCTGCAGCGGTCAGGGTAACATTTTGCCCGTGACACACATTCATCTCCTCCGGCAAGTCAACAGATACATTACTCATTAATACCGTTTTACAAGCAGGCACACTTTCTCCGCAAGCATTGGATGCTGTCACACAAACATCTCCGGAAGACAGGCCAAAATCCACGTTTATGCTTGTTGTTCCCGCTCCACTTGTGATGCTTGCACCCGCTGGCACTGTCCATGTATAAGATGTTGCTCCGGCCACAGCAGAAATGCTGTAGGTTTCTGAGGTGGCTTCTTCGCATACAGCCGTGTTTCCGGTAATTGCACCGGGGGCATCAGGGGCCGTATTATTTATATCAAACAAATAATCATTATCTGTTGTTGGTGCATCCGTTATGCTTGTAAAATCGCCATCCACGTAACCTGAAAATTCCAGGTTATCACCAATTTCATAAGCAAAATTTGATTTTCCAGATTTCAACATTGATTTCTTTTCAGGGATAATGCCATTATAAGTGAGGTTGGCGGCCGGGTTATCATCGGCGCCGACACGTATCATCAATTTTTTCTGCACATATTTTGTTGAATTTACCGTCAATATATAATTGCTGCTGTTCCCCGCATTGAAAGTAAAATTATGCATTCCTTTTTCCAGGCTGTTTTCATAAGAGGTAATTTGTCTGCCTGTAACATCATAAACGTTGATGGTAAAATCATCCTGTTCGGGTACAAATACATCAATCTTTGTTTTTGATGAAAATGGATTGGGGTAATTTTGTGACACGTGAAAATCATTATCCATAGCGGCAGGCATTTCAGCACTGGTAAATACGATGTTTAATACAGTATCATCCCAATACAAGACCGTGTCACCACTTTGTGTCAGGTTTTCAACCAAAACACTGTCTAAGGGGGCATACTCACATGTATGATTTGATGTGAAGGTGAACGAGATTTCCTGGGCATTGAGCGTAAGAACACATGCCAACAGGAATAATGATAGTAATTGTAATTTTTTCATAAGGTATTTTTTTAGTTAATATTTCAAGGTTCTCACTATTATTCCGGTTTACTTTCTAATTTGAGAAATCTGTTTTTTTGTATTGCAAATATAAATCATAAAAATTTAATTATCAAAATAATTTCCTTGCGCCCCGCCCTGAAGGACGGGGTAATTGGGCTGAAGCCCTGAAGTTATTTGATCCTTCATTTGTTTTGTTCTCAATTGCCAGAAGTACGATTCAACGCCGCGTAATTGCGAGCGAAGCGACGCAATCTAAACATAGCTTATTGTTATTTTTTGCTTTTGAGCTTTATGCGTTTATCCGTCAAGCTCAGAAAACCGCTTGCGTCTCCGGACATGATATTGCCATAGAATGCTGCCATTGTAAAAACCAGTGCTGTGCAGGTTACTTTTAAAAGCCTGCATTTGCCTGCGTTTCTCCATGGTCTGTTTATGAGTTTTCCGGACGTTATTCCATGCTTTAAAAACAGCACCCGTATCTTTAAACCGCCCTGAAAACATAAAACTGACGGCAGCCAGCATATCCAGCCAAAACCGGGCAAACATTACAGGTTTATAGCGATTTGGGGGCAGGTTTTTTTGCAACATCCACAGGTTGTTTCTGAAATTCAAAAATGTTTTTCGCGGTTCATTTTTGGGCAATGTTCCCCCTCCCACGTGGTACACAACGGATTGCGGCACACACACCA
>JAYENB010000089.1:0-4069 GCA_034721855.1 Bacteroidota bacterium | reverse complement strand
CCAAAAGAACGCTGTGGTATGACGGGAAATGTTTCAACTGCGATTCGGATGCTGAAGAATACATGTTGGATTTTAAGATTGAAGCAGGCGAGGAACTTGTAGGCGACCCTGTAAAAAGATTGAATGATCATTTGGTGTTATTTAAGAAATTTTTGAAATATCCAGATATTAAGGAAGTTACAAAATTTGAATTTCAAAACTTAACTGTAAAACTTAAATAGCAATGATGACCTTGAAAAAAATACCACCAATTATAATTGTTTTGTTTTTATTAATAATAGCTTTTACACAAAACGAATTGTATGGACGACAAGATACATACGGAGATACCTTATGTTCTATTACTATTGATCAGGGTGATACAGAAATTTGTGCGGGCGATTGTGTTGATTTATCTGCCATAGGTGAATGTCCCAATAACCTTATGCTTAATGATTTTGAAGATGGAACCTTAGGGCCGGGCTGGGCAGCCAATTGTTCCCCTATGTTTAATACTCCTTGTGGTATTCCCCCATATCAAAGTAATATTTACGCCTGGATTGGAGATGCTTCCAGTTTTCCCAGGATTTTGGTTACAGAAACATATACAGTATCAGATGAATGTGAAATTTGTTTTGATTTGAAGTTTGCCTACCAGGGAGCTAATACTCCTTGTGAAGGACCCGACGAAATGGACGAGGGAGTAGCACTGCAATATTCTTCAGACGGTGGTGCTACATGGCATGATATCATTTATTTTTGTCCCGATGGGAATTTTTATTCAACTATACAGCCTGACGCTAATGGGCCTGGTGGGACAACCCAATTTACTTCCTGGGACAATTATTGTTTTGATGTCCCTGCAGGGGCAATGGGCCCCAACACCAGATTTCGCTGGTACCAGCAGCAGGTTACAAACAATGAATGTGATCACTGGGGCATTGATAATGTGTTGATTACATGCCCTACTCCGGATGCGGAAGTGGCGTGGTACGAAGGGACAAATACAACGCCTTTTGATGATACCTTTGATCCTCCGCTTGTATGCCCCAGTGTAACTACAGATTACACTGTAGAAATTGAAGACCCCAGCGAGCCATCAACAGCAGCTTCTGATCAGATCACAATTACAGTGTATCCGGATCCGGGTTTATCAATTGATGGACTGGATGCTTTTTATTGTACCAATGATGCTCCTGTTACTTTAGTAGGCAGCCCCAGTGGTGGAACATTTTCAGGAACAGGTGTCTCCGCAGGACAATTCGATCCAAACGCTGCGGGACCAGGTGGCCCTTATACAATAACTTATAATTGGGATCAATACAATGCCATTGGTACAACTGTACTCTGTTCTTACAGTACCACAACTACCGTATCTGTTTATAATTATCCCACTATAAGTGTTGGTAGCGATGCACCTATTTGTACAGGAGAAGATCTTCACTTGGGAGAAGCGGGCGGCGAGGCTGTTTCATGGTCATGGTCAGGTCCTGATGGTTTTTCATCCACTGAGCAATATCCAACCATCAATGGAGCCACAATAGATGCAGCCGGAACATATACAGTAGAGATTACAAATGCAAATGGGTGTACAAATTCTGCCGATGTTGATGTGACTATAAATTTAACTCCGGCATTAACCCTTGGCAGCAATTCACCGATTTGCGCCGGCGAAGATTTAAACCTGACAGAATCAGGAGGGGATGCAGATAATTGGTCTTGGACTGGACCTAGTAGCTTTAGTTCCAGTGCGCAAAATCCAACCATCAGTTCAGCAACAACTGCAGCAAGTGGCACTTATACGGTAGTTGTTAATGATGTAAATGGTTGCTCAAACACCGCCAGTATTTCTGTTACAGTAAACCCCGTACCATATGTTATTTCCGGAAGCAGCTCACCTGTTTGTGAAGGTGAAGACTTAAACCTTACGGAATCCGCCGGTGATGCTACATCCTGGTCATGGTCAGGCCCGCTTGGTTTTACATCCAGCGAACAAAATCCTACGATTACCGATGTTCCACTTGCAGCAGAAGGGTTTTATACGGTTATTGCTACTAGTAGCGAGGGTTGTACAGGAACAGATTCTGTTTCTGTCACAGTGAATCCTACGCCTACAGTTGATGTAGGCCCGGATCAAACAATTTGTGATTACGAGGCCCCGGTAACCTTGGATGCGGGTCCAGGGTTTAATGGATATACATGGAATACAACTGAAAGTACACAAACAATTGATGTCTCAGTAACTGATATTTATTCTATCACCGTTACTGATAACAATGGATGCACAGGAAGTGACAACATGTTATTGACGGTAAATCCTTCTCCAAATCCTGATCTTGGTGGTGATCAAAATATATGTGATTATGACACTGTTTCTGTTACCCTGGATGCAGGCCCCGGAGATTTTTACCAATGGAATATTAGTGAAAATTCACAAATTATTACTGTAAATGAAACAGGAACATATGCTGTTACCGTTACAAATAATTTTGGTTGTAGTGGTACTGACAGCATGGACCTGATAATTGATCTGCTGCCCGATCCTGACCTCGGACCTGATACGGTGTTATGTGATTATGATGCGCCAATATTACTTGACCCTAGTACTGACCCATCGTTTGCCTATCAGTGGTCAGACAATTCAAGTGGAGATGTGTTGCAGGTCAGTGAAACAGGAATTTATTCCGTAACGGTTACCGAGGGAATTTGTTCCGCTGAAGATGAAATTCAGGTTACCGTTAATCCCTCACCTTCGGTCGATCTGGGGGCTGATCAATGGCTCTGTGAAACAGAAGCACCATATGTGCTTGATGCCGGTTCCGGCCTGGCTGCCTACGAATGGAGTACTGGTAATGTTTCACAAACCCTGAATGTAATCGAAACAGATACTTTTGCCGTTACTGTTACAAATGAACATGGGTGCATTGCTACTGACGAGGTTTATATTCATATAGACACCATGCCGGATTCAGAAATTCTTTATGATACTCATTATTGTATAGACCACGGTGTTTTTTACCTTGAAGCTGGTTCGGATGGTGGTACCTGGGAAGGTGCCGGAATCGCTGATAACAATACAGGTTTATTTGTACCTGAGATTGTTGGTGATGGTGAAACTCAGATTACATATACAGTAGAAAACGGAGAATGCACCTCTGTCTCAGAAGCAAATATTCATGTTCATGCATTGCCGGATATACAGGTCATTAATGTTAAAGATGTGCGTTGTTATGGCGATGCCACAGGTGAAATTCAGGTGGCTGCGCCGGGAAGTACATCTCCCCAATTTGCATGGGTAAGCCATGATATTTCTGGTTCTCACATCAAAAATTTGACGGCTGGAGTGTATAATCTCCAGGTAACGGATACTTACGGATGCCTGTCTGATACATTCCTTGTAGTATCACAACCTTCTGAACTGCTGGTTGATTATGAATCCGGACACCCATCTTGTATTGGTTACAATGACGGGTATGTGGAGTTGATGGTGACTGGTGGTGTTGAACCTTACCTTTACTGTTGGGATATGGGAGAATCTTATACACCGTCCTTTGCTCGTTTATATGAAGGCGAATATAATTTTGTTATTAAAGATAATAACGGTTGTAAAGAAAGTGTTTCTGTAAAATTAGTTGATACACCCATCGAATGTATCCGTATTCCAAATGCTTTTACCCCCAATGGTGATGACACAAATGATACCTGGATAATTGAAAATCTTGAAATTTACAATAATTACCTGATAAAGGTCTTTAACCGATGGGGGCAATTAGTGTATGTTGCTGAAACAGGTGATGAACCATGGGATGGCACTACAATGAAAGGGAAAAAAGTGCCGGCAGGTTCTTATGTGTATGTCATAAAACTTGATAGTGGAAGAGAACAAAAATCCGGAACGGTTACTGTCGTTTATTAGAATTTTACCCGGGCGTTCTGTTATATCTTTTTGATTTGCCTGAAAACATAATAAGCACTATATGTAATTAATGATTAATGGCTCAATTTAAATAAAATGGTGTTAGAAATATTTGGTTATATTGAATTAGTTGGCAGTAGGCAGTAGGCAAAAAGGGAAATGTCTTTTGCCAAT
>JAYENB010000088.1:0-4071 GCA_034721855.1 Bacteroidota bacterium | reverse complement strand
TTTTGCAGCCTGACGGAGGCCGGTATCCTTGCATGTGGCAGGGTGTGCTGTTTGCCCGCACAACAGATTGACCGGCGGAAAATCCTGTGTGAGCGGATTGCAAACAGCCGACGTGCCACATGGAAGATAAAGGCCGTAGGCAGAGACCATGTCTGACGATATCAAAATGCTCCCGCTGCCCACAAAATCATCCGTATTATTTTCTGTATTGTTCGAGGTTGGTAATTTGCAGTTTATCTTTCGCCAGTTTTTCAGTGAGCACAAATTTTTTGGCGTTGTTTGAGGGGAGTTCAAACATGGCATCGGTCATGATGTTTTCACAGATGCCGCGAAGTCCCCTGGCGCCAAGTTTATACCTGGAGGCGACATCAACGATATAGTTAAGTGCTTCTTTTTGAATAGAAAATTCAATGCCATCAATTTCAAAGAGGTATTTGTATTGCCTGATGAGGGAGTTTTTTGGTTCAATGAGAATACGTTTGAGGGCATCTTTGTTCAATTCGTTGAGGTAAGATACCACTGGCAGGCGCCCAATGATTTCAGGAATCAGTCCATAAGCGCGCAGGTCTTCGCTGGTAACGTATTTTATGAGGTTATTTTTATCAATTTTTTCACGTTGTTGCTGAGCACCATATCCCACCACTTTTGTGTTCAGGCGGTTGGCGATATTTTTTTCGATGCCTTCGAAAGCACCGCCAACAATAAACAGGATATTATTGGTATCTACCGGGATCATGCGTTGTTCGGGATGTTTTCTGCCTCCTTGTGGTGGTACGTTGACAACAGAGCCTTCGAGCAATTTCAGGATAGCCTGTTGCACACCTTCGCCTGAAACATCACGGGTAATGGATGGGTTATCGCCTTTACGTGCAATTTTATCAATTTCATCAATAAAGACAATACCGTGTTCGGCAGATGCGGTATCATAATCTGCTGACTGCAGAAGGCGTGTCAGAATGCTTTCCACGTCCTCCCCCACATACCCGGCTTCTGTGAGTACGGTAGCGTCCACAATGGTAAAAGGCACATCAAGCATGCGTGCAATGGTGCGTGCCATCAGTGTTTTTCCTGTTCCGGTGCGTCCAATCAGGATAATATTGGATTTCTCAATGTCCACATCATCGCGTTTTTTATGTTTTACGGACAGGCGTTTATAATGATTGTAAACAGCAACAGCAACGGTTTTTTTGGCTTCATCCTGGTCAATGACATATTGGTCAATGAAGCGTTTGATGTCTTTGGGTTTATTGTGTTTTAAGATTTCAGGATCAAAGTAATGTGTTTCCTTCAGTTCTTCTTTGACAATATCCATGGCTTTTTCGGCACACTCGTCACAGATATACCCCTCAGCACCACTGATGAGCATATTGACTTCACTGCGGTCGCGTCCACAAAATGAGCATTTGTCTTCCATAAATACTTATTCTGATTTGTTGTCTTTACGTGTCAGCACTTCATCGATCATGCCGTATTTTTTGGCTTCTTCGGCTGTCATCCAGTAATCCCTGTCAGAATCTTTTTCCACTTTTTTCAGGGATTTGCCAGAGTGTTTGGCGATGATTTCATACAGTTCGGTTCTGAGTTTCAGAATTTCCCGTGTTGTGATTTCCAGGTCAGCAGCCTGGCCCTGTGTGCCACCAATAGGTTGGTGAATCATGATGCGGGAATGTATCAGTGCTGTGCGTTTTCCGTAAGTACCTGCACACAACAAAATTGCTCCCATAGAGGCAGCCATGCCGGTACATATGGTTGCAACGTCAGAGCTGATGTATTGCATGGTATCGTAAATACCCAATCCTGCGTGGACAGATCCGCCAGGCGTATTGAAATAAATCTGGATGTCTTTTTCGGGGTCATTGGATTCCAGATACAGCAATTGAGCCTGGATGACATTGGCTGCATAATCATCAATGGGAAGGCCGAGAAAGATAATGCGGTCCATCATCAGCCGTGAAAACACATCCATGGTAGCAATATTCAAACGGCGTTCTTCAATGATAGTGGGGGAAATGTAACTAGAGGTTACTTTGGCATAATCATCAAGTGTTTGGCTGTTGATGCCAAGATGACCTGTAGCGTATTTGTAAAAATCATTTTTATTATTCATAAGCTTTATTTTTTAGTAACTACTCACCGCAAAGACGGAGAGTCGCAAAGTTATAAAATTTATTGCTCTATTCTAAAATCTAACGGACTATCGTGCCATCGTGTTCCGTGTTTCGGGTTTCGGGTTTCGGGTTCGCCAGCTCGCCCCATCGCCAACTCGCCCTATCGTGCCATCGTTTTCTCCCCATTTCTTCGTAACCTTGCCCGGCGACAGACGTCTCAGCGTCTCTGCGGTAACAGGCAGTAAAAAAGCATGTAGCTGATTAAATATTATTTTTATCTTCAAAAAAGGATTTGAATTTATCAAAAGATACGGTTTTTTCGTCCAGCTTGATGGTTTCTTTTAACACATCCATGATTTTGTTTTCCATTGCTTTATCGGCAATTTTTCTGCGCGTGTCTTCGTCTTTTAAAATTTCCTGTGCATATTTTTCGAGTTGTTCCCCGGGAATATAACTCATTCCATATTGGCTAAATTGCGATTCAGCAAAACTTTTAGCAGCCCCAAGGAGTTCTTCAGGTTTAAGGTCAAGTTCATGTTGTTTGGCAATTTCATTGGTGATGATTTCCCACTTCATGACTTTGACAAAATTATCCCAGTCTTCTTCAATTTTTTCTTTGGTAAGTTCTTTGTTGGTTTGTAAAAGCCAGCGTTTGAGGAAATTTTCAGGCAACTCCTGATCGAATTTATCCACCAGTTTATCTTTGGCATCAATCATGAACTTGTAATCAATATCGGGCATAAAGTTTTGTTCGACCTGTTCACTGATTTTTTCGCGAAATTCTTCCACCGAAGTAACTTCGTCTTTACCAAATACTTTATCAAACAGTTCCTGGTCAATTTCGGCTTCTTTAAACGTTTGGAATGCTTCTGCTTCCAGTCGGAACATTTTATTCTTAAGGTCTTTAGCTTCCTCTTTTTTGATATTGAGGAGGCCTGCAATTTCAGTTTCATTGGGAAAGGCTATCCAGATATCAAAATCCACCGTATCGCCTTTTTTTAAGCCAACCAACCGGGCTTTGATATCATCGTTTTTGGCCAATGACACGGCAACTTTGGCTTTTTCATTGACAATGCCGTCTTCCAGCGGGTTTCCGTCATCATCCAGTTGTGTTAATTTCCCGGTGACGTAACTTTCTTCACTGGAGACATCAGCATCAACAAGTTCGCCGAAATTTTTGGCGTAATTTTCAATGTATTCATCAATGAGTTTATCGTCTGCTTTAATTTTGTAATAAGGAATTTTAATGCGTTTATTCAGTTCAATATCGTGTTCAGGATTCAGGCCGACATCAAATTTAAGGGTAAAGTTTTCTTCTTTATCAAAATCTATTGTTTCCTGATCTTCGTTAGCAATGGGCTCGCCAAGCAACTTCATGTCTTCATTTTTCTGAATGTATTCATTCAATGCTTCAGATACCACTTTATTTATTTCTTCAAGCATCACATGTTTGCCATACATTTTTTTGATTAATCCCATTGGCACTTTCCCTTGTCTGAAACCTTTCATCTGGGCACTTTTACGGTGTTCTTTCAAGGTATTATCCACCCTATCCTGGTAATCTTTTTTTTCTATGTTTACAGTTAATACTGCATTTAAATCGTCAATGTTTTCTTTGGTTACTTTCATTTTCTGCAACTGTTTTTATGTCATTAAAAAAAACCGTTCCATTTCCAATGGAAATAGGTGGTTTTGTGTTGTGCGGATGAAGGGACTCGAACCCCCACGCCTTGCGGCACCAGATCCTAAGTCTGACGCGTCTACCAATTCCGCCACATCCGCATGGCATCTTATCCAAAATGTGGTGCAAATATAGATAATTTTTGTTGAACAAAAACACCTAACCCAGATAAACCACGTAGGTTAAATAACCAACGGGGTAAACTAAAAATCCTAAATCCTAATTTTTAAATACTAAACAAATTCAAATTTTCAAATTTATCAATTACCAAAACATTTTCTT